>JAKSBD010000522.1 GCA_022361295.1 Bacteroidales bacterium | reverse complement strand
TTGTCATCAACGGATCAGTTTTAGCTGTTGCGGTAATAATGCATGAACCCGTTTGTCCATTTGAGAAATTAATATTGGCACTGGTTGTAAGATCGCCTGCGACTATTGGAGAATAAGCTACTTTAATTAATCGTGATGAGAATGCCGGTAACTCTAACGGCAAAGTACTTACTACAGAAAGTTGCGCATCACCAAATACAATATCTCCACTGTTTATTAGGGCTACATCACTTCCTGTATTCTTTACCTCCAGGTAAGCGATCTCAGTTTGACCGGTTTTAACCATTGGAAAATTCAGTGAATCAGCTACAGCTAACCGGGCCATACCTGTCACTGTAATATTCACAGGCACTTCCTGATGGTGGTCAGGGGTATTGGCCTTGATGCGAATCGTGTTCGTATACGTACCTGCCGGCATCCCTGCTTTTGACGGCTCCACTTTAAACGCAATCTGTCGCGCCTGATCTTTGGCAACCGATCCATTTGTTTCGTAGGTAGAAATGATGTTCAGGTCTGTTGTCGGCTCAAATCGCACTACCAGTCCGTTTTCAAGCACTTGCTGCCCATCATCATAGCGGGCATATACCAGTGTATCGGCAGTATTAAAGCCACTAACCTGAATATTACAGTTGTTCAGGTTATTATCAACAATGGCATCCACATTATTATAGCGGTACTCAATGGCTCCATCTGAGAAGAAAACGACCTGCGTATAAATATCCTTTTCTCCTTTGTATTGTTCATCAGCCAGGTAACTTACCAATGTAAATACACGACGATCGCCAAAATCATGATAGTATACATCCCTGTAGAATACATTTGCATCCTTACAATCAATGGTTGTAAAATTGCTCATTACCCTATTGGCTGATTCATCACGACCATCGCTAAAAAGTGTTCCATCGCGATTGATTCTCATTGTTGTAAGCTGCCCGTTAAAAAATGGGAATGCCTTTTCAAACGGAAATTCACGAAGGTAGAAATACGCCTGAGGATAAGTCACGGCAAAGGGTTCTATGTCCTCCCAAAGGTTCTTTGAAGGCCCATCCACATCATTGGAACTTTTAATGGTATAGCTTTGACCATTAGCCTGGTAACCACCATGTACTCTTGATGCGTTATATTCACTGATATCATAAACCAACACCGATCCGGTACCTGTATTGCTCACATCGACTAAAATATCAGATGAGCCCTCATAAGGTACCTCAATATTAACAGGCGATACAGCGGCAACTAACATTGTTGGTGCTTCGGCACTTCTTAGCTGAGCTGTCATTTGCTGATCACCTATATTGGTCATTACCGTTATATCGTCATTGTATATACCCGTTTGTGTCGTCAGATAGTTAAGCGGTATGCTCACTTTTTCCTTTGGCATAATTAACAGTGAATCAGAAAAGGCTTTAGTATAATAGCCATTGATATCGCTTACATCACGTATGACCAAGGTATCATAACCTCCATTAACCACGTCGAAATGCAATAGTTTCTCAACATTCGCATGTACATCAAAGGTATAAATATCTTCTGCCTCAAATTTTGGCTGTTGGCCGCTTACTTCAACCTTTACATCAATGGCCACACCAGGTTTATACATATCTGTCGTATACAATGATAGTGTTGCCATATGCCTGCCATTTCTCAGGTGCTCTGTATCTACTGTAACCTGTATATCCTGTGTCTCGCCACCCTTAATAGAACCGGATGTCGGATCAATGAACGCAAAAGCACCATCTTTACCTGAAGTCAAGGCACGTACCAGAGGTACCTTATTACGACCAACAGTATGGTAAGCCTCATTATATGAATAGCCATTATTGGTCGATACCATAAAGGCACCTTCGTAATATGGTGCATAGCTTTCAACCACTAAAGGATAGGGCTCTTCTTTCGGAAAATGAAGTACCACCCAGAAATATTCATCCTCATACATATTCTGAGGCTCGTACAGCGGAACTTTAAAGAAACTCATAACGTTTATTGTATCCACATAATATTCCTGTACCAATACTGTTTTGGCATTTTCAATCTCGTCAGAACCCCTTTTTATCTCAACTCTTACCGGCCACTTCTTTTGTGTAGGATACAAGGCCATCTCCACATGTGTGAGATTGATAGGTCCTTTAAAGCGTGTACCATAGATCAGGCCGGCATTGGGTGTGCCTGAACCTACCAGATCATAATAGCCATTGCCTGCCTCATAGGACTGCCCATCAGTAGCTACCGTATTGTCGTTTAGGAAATGCTCTTTCCCTGCGTTTTTCAATCCGCCTGTTTCACTCTTTAAATAAGGTTGAGTGGCCTGGTATAATTGTGGATTGGCAGCCGCTTCAGCAGCCTGTGTCTCAGTCTCCTGCTCCCAGTCGGCTATACTAATCCACAGATCATTGTTATTAAGTGTTTCACTACCCCAGTAAACCAAACCTTCCCCAATATTAGAGAACTGAATGGTTTGTGATTGCAGGGCCGACTGCGTCACATCAATATTAAAAAACACCTCACGTGTTGATTCCTTAAAGTAAGGGGCATCAGTTGTTGTTACTTCCAGCACGTTTGAAATAACAGACATATTATCGTAACGATCGGATGACTTGACTGCAAAGTAATATTTAGTCTGCTTTTGTAAGCCAGGTAAACGTACCTGCACATTTTTTCCGGCTTCATAAGGATTATCTAAAGTAAATACCGATGCCTGATCAAAGTTTTTAGCCGTCAATAAATCACCACTAACCGCCAAATGAAACTTAATTGGTCGAAAATCATCTGAGTCAACCGGCACTGTCCATTCCAATGACAATTCATTATGTGCGATATCAAAGGCTCTTAAATCATCAATGGGATCAGGTGCAATGCGCAAATCTTCGGCTAATGCATTTAGTGCGTTCAGGTTACCGATACCATAGTTATCGTTGTGTTCAAAGGTTAAACCTGTTGTTGAACCTAAGATTATTCCTTTCAGTTCATCTGCTGTAAATGTTGGTCCACCAAATTTTGAGACCACCAATGCGGCCACTCCGGAAACATGCGGACAAGCCATTGATGTTCCCTGCTGGAAGCCGTATTTATTATTCGGCAAGGTGCTTAACACACCACCTTCAGGTCCGAATGCTCCACTCTGATCACCTCCTGGTGCGCAGATATCAACCCACGGACCATGTGTACTGTAAGGTGCATTATCTCCTGCCGGCCCTGTTGAACCAACGGCAATCACTTCCTCATGAGCACCCGGGTAATGTTCCTCCATTTTACCAGAGTTACCTGCTGCAAAGAAAACGACTCCTCCCTGCATAGGACTACCTTCATAGTACCCTGCTTCAGCAATAAAATACTTAATAGCATCCAGTACTTCCGGTTCCCAATAACCTGGTGTTGAGTAACCCCATGAGTTTTGTGAGATAACAGCGCCGTTATCGGCACCATACACAATGGCTGCAGCAAAACCTTTACCATCACCACCACGTGTATCGTAGGCCTGACAAGACATCAGACGAACACCATTACCTTTACCGTCTTTAAAATCTCCACCGGCAACACCGGCAACACCAATACCGTTATTGGACACTGCACCAACCGTTCCGGCTACGTGCGTTCCGTGGAAGTGAGCTGTTACAGCCCCTCCGTATATAAAATTAAAACCATGAATATCATCCACGTATCCATTCTGGTCGTCATCCACCCCCGGTTCACCATCCATTTCGGCCTGGTTGACCCAAAGGTTATCAATTAAGTCTTCGTGTTTGGTATCAATACCTCCATCTACAATTGAAACAATCACATCAGCACTACCTGTCTCTTTAGCCCATGCTTTAAACAGGTCAATGTCAACATTGGGTATACCAATGGTACCATCGTTCTCGTAATGCCATTGCTGACTCAACTGAGGGTCATTAAACTGAACTTCTCCGCTGTTACCAGCCGTAAAGCTTTTCAGAGTACTTGTTGGCTCACTTGCCGCAGTAGCCATTAAGTTCAAAGAGTCGATATTAACCGGAACAGGTGTTCCCTCTCCCTCAATAAATATTTTCTTATACACCGGTTTGGCAATGGCCACATCTTCTAACTGCGAATACATAGTAGCCACACCATTGGGATTTTCTGCCTCATCAAAATCCAGCTCGTACCATAAATGCAAATCGTGCTTGCGATGACGCTCTTCATGTATGGGGGAGAATGGAAAGACACGACTTATGCGCGTAATACCTATTTCGTCACTTAACTGATCAATACGATCAACACCAATCACCTTAGAGCTGGTATTAGTCGTTGCTCCTTTAAGTTGAGTCAGCTCCTGAAGGTACTCCTTTTTGAGCTTTATCCTGATTTTTCCCTTGACAAGGTCTTCCATTGGTACTTGTGCCTGCGCTACAAGTACCTGTAAAAAGACAACTATTAAGAGAAATATATAATTTAACCTTTTCATATGATTACAATTACTCCTGATCGTGAATAAAAGCCTGTATGGCCATTTTTATTTATTCATCATCGGACCTTGTTTATAAATCAATTATTCGACACCTCTCTTACATAGCGAACTGAAGTACCTGTAAAGAAAGCGGACATGGGCACTTGTGCCGGTCCTCCGTAATCTGAACTGAATGCTATTCCTAACACTTCAAATTTTTCAGGGGTGTAGTCACTTGTCATGTAGTAACAGGCCATTCCTTGCTCTGAGAAATAATCTTTTTGTTCAGGTCTGTTATTGCTATAGGCCATGCTTCCTCCATATACCAGTTCAAGACCTGTTTCTCCGCCAACCATCAGTTCGTCGGCTGTTAATCCTCGTGAGGAAAGGTAACCTCCCAAAGCCAGGAATTCTTCCCTGGTTGGTAATCTCCAGCCTTCAGGTGCATCAAACAACGCTGCATAAAAATTATACAAGCGGCCATATAACTTCCTGGCTTCTCCTCCTTCCACCGGAACACCGTCCTTTATTTGAGCACGAGCTGTTTGACCATAGTACCACGAACGGATGTATTCGGTATAAGGATGTACTCCTCCCGAATACGGGTATGAGTTGTAATTGTAATTATCAGCCATCCACTCTAATCCATCAATCTCAACAAAACGATAAGACTGGTCGTCTCTTGGATCGGTCCACATGCCCCACAAGCCACGAAAGCGGATCTCGAGCGTATCCACTGACTGGTAATCATCTACCTGTACTGTCCACAATAGCTGATAGGTTTGATCGGCCGTACCTTTAAAGACAGAACTGGCATCGTTTACAGCCAAGACCTCACCACCGGTTGAACCCAAAAGTGTCCATGCTCCTGTACCTCCTGCAGGTAATAAAGCATTAAGGTTGGTATACTTTAGACTTGCTTCCTGGGCTGTAATGATATCCAGGTTATTAATTCCTGCATCTGCGCGCAGAGTATCGGTGTGAAAGGTTACAGACTTAAGATCTTCTTTTGATCCAAAAGACACTGTCCAGTTTACTTTGTAATCCTGTCCTTCCTTTCCAATAAACTGCGCTATATGATTATCTGCATTCTCTATTCGGCCGCCTTCTCCTGACACAATTGTCCAGTGTCCTGCAGCACCAAATCTTGCAGCTTCTGCTTCCAATTCAATGGATACATTATTAAATAGTGTATCTGCCACATTGGTGGCAATAGTTGCCTTTAAAGGCTTGAACGAAACCGTTATGGTTTCTGCTTTGTATTGTTTTCCATGGCTTATTTCCCAACCCAGTTGATATATTTCACCCGGTTCACCATGAAAAACTGTTTTGGGGTCATTTACATCATCAAATGTCCCGTTTACTCCACTATAGATGCGCCAGATCCCTTCCTGAGCATCTGCAGGTTCCTCTGCGTTTAAGGTTACCACATAACCCTCACTCTCCACATTCAGGAAGCTTTGTCCCGCATTGGGGTTTAAGCTCTCCATGCTTTCATCTTTGGAGCAACTACCAAGTATCACAAGGATACTTAGTAATTGACCAATTGTTAACCACTTATTTATATTCCGTACCATAGACAATGTTTTACCCTTTTCAATTAATCTCTTCAATTAATATCCCGGGTTTTGATCTGCTTCTGTTAAAGCACTGTTATTATCAATTTCACTTTGCGGAATCGGGAAAGTCAGGCGGTAATAATCGTCATCGCCAAACTGGAAATCCCATTTCGACCAGTGGTGACCGTTACGTTTGAATGGCAGGCTGCGACGTTTGATATCATTCCAGCGGAAACCTTCTCCCACCAATTCTTTTCTTCTTTCCAATAAAATTTCATCAATCAAAGCCTGACCTGTATTAGTTGATTTAACAGCACCCGGATAGGCTCGTTGCTGAATAGCATATAACAACTCTTGTGCTATAGCGTTGTTACCAAGCTCGGCTTCACACTCAGCTTCAATCAAATACATTTCTGAAGCACGAATACTGATGCGTTGTGCATACCCCGTTTGTCCGTTAATGCTTTGGAATTTCAGCACTACATAGTTATCGGTATCCAATGGTTTATCTTCTTCTTCTCCTGCCCAACGCACCATCAGGTCACGTCCGTGTGGAAACCATTTTTTACGCACATCAAAATCGTTGTAGGTATCTACAAAACTGGTATCAGCACGCATAGAGCTATAACCACCTAATGGAAAATAGAAAGATGGAATAGACAGGTAGATATTGTTATCCTCTGCTGTGTATTTAATAGAATACAATGTTTCGCTATTTGGAAAGTTAAAACCACTTAACAAATCATCAATGCGCATTAGTGAAACATCCTTCTTGGCAATGGCTGCATGATCACGTGCTTTCTCCCAATTCTGCATATCCAGATAAGCACGAGCTAATACCGCATTGGCTGAGCGTACATTAAAAAAGGCGGTTGCATCCTTAAACATTTGTGGCTGCTCACTTTCCGGCAATTCAGACACTTCTGCAGCATACGCTTCCAGCATTGGAATAGCTTCTTCAAGGTCCTGAAGAATTTGTCCGTAAATATCGCCTACAGTTGAACGGTTGATGTCTTCTTCATCCCATTCTTTTGTAGTATTGGCATTTAAGATACCTGGAGCAGCTGGATTCACCGAATAGGCTTCTCCAAACATTTGTACCAGTTTTAACATAGTAGCCGCACGCATCACCTGTGCCTGTCCCTTTAAATTACCTTTTTGTGCATCGGTAGCATCAGGTACAAGATCCGCATTTTCAATGATCTGGTTGGCCTGGTAAATTAAAAAGTAAGCACTTGACCATGGTTCAGCAGCCCAGGTGTAATTTGGTAAAGTCTCTAACTGATAAACTGATAAAAACCAACCCCAGTTTTGCTTTGAATCCAATAATAAATCTTCACCTACCAAATCACCCATAATTGGGGCGTACAAACCATCGAAATTATATGCACTTAAGTTGTTGTACATACCCACCAAAGCAGATTCAGCATTGGTGATTGATTCAAAGGCCTCTTCGTACGACACCGCTGTTTCCGGCTTTGTATCAAGAAACTCATCACTACAAGAAAGTGTTGAGCCAATGATAACGGCAGCAACTACTATCTTTATATATTTATTTAAAAACTTCATTTGTCTAAAATTTATTATTCAATGATCACAACTTGTCCCGATATATCGGGATGGAAGTCTCATTATTATTTAATTATCCCTGTTTGTTCTACAAATCCATTTTAATACCTACTGTGTAAGTTTTTACACCTGGTATATTGTTGTTAGTCGTACCACTTAAGGCACCTTCCGGATCAAAACCTTTGAAGTTGGTGAAGGTCAACAGGTTTTCTGCCGAAGCAAATACCTTTAAGCCTTGCATCTTCAACTTTGAACAAATAGATTGGGGTAAATTATAGGTCAATGAAATATTTTTCAGTCTTAAGTAAGAAGCATCTTCCAGGAAGCGAGTCGAGATCTGGTTACTCCCGCTGGCGTTATTCTGTACATATTTAGGAACATTGGTATATCTATTATTAGGCGTCCAGGCTGCTAAGGCATCCGTCGACAGATTATCGCCTGTACGTGCTCCATCGTGCATATTACCCGCATAATCATAGTTATAAATCTGACCGCCTACACTGAAGTACCAGTTAAAGGCAAAATCAAAATTTTTGTACGTCAACATGTTTGATAAACCACCATAGAAATCAGGCATTGCTGATCCCTGTCGTGTACGTTCCGCATCCTGGTAATCACTTGTTACCATGCGCCCTGAACCATCCGGATGTGC
>JAKSBD010000091.1 GCA_022361295.1 Bacteroidales bacterium | reverse complement strand
TATAATATAAATATCCATGCAAAATTGCATCCAATTTAGGATCAACTGCATTTAAAACATTAAAGGTCTGTACGTTTGCATCCTCATCAACTACAAAACTGACAAATACTGTACCTACCGGAAAATTCACCCAATTTGTTTTTAATACCTGTTGCTTCAAACTTTGTAAATTATTAAGTCCATGTACTTTTAGAGGGCGTTCACAATACTGATAAACCTTTTTTCCTTCTGCATTTATATAATATGCTTCTTTCAATTGATTTGCCTCGTATTTTACATAAATAAAACGTTCACTTACGCTGTCATATAACTTCTCAGTTCCATTCCCGTTATCATCTAGTAACTTATTACCCAGACTATCACATACACACAGATAAATTGTTCCATGCTCTTTATCATCTTCGGACTCTGTTAAACTACGGCAAATAACATTAAAGTCATCCTTACTTAGTCCATCATCAGTATCCTTGATTATATCATTATACCTCTCAATAATTGCTTGTTTTTTTTCTATAGAGTTTTGAATTATTTCGTAATGTAAATTCCCATTGGGATGATATCGTTTTGCCGCTACTTCTTTCCCTTCTTTATTAATAGCTATTTTTCTTACACCTCCATTTGGATAGTAATAGGTACTAAATTCACTTTTCTCATAGGGTAGGATACTCTTATAACAATGAGTCATTACAAGCCTATCATCCAATGCTTTAAAGGAAAATTCCCAATACATTTCTCTTTTAACAGACACTTGATACATAGCTTTACTCTTATCGTTCACCTCTATTAAATATGGTGAGAAATACAATTTCTCGTCCTTTCCTATTTTATTTATAAAATTACTTTCCCTAAAAAGCTTTCTAAATGTCTCATCCTTTGGATCCCTTATATTCAATCCATTAGTTAACATAGGTTTTATATCTTGATACCAATTCTTATTTTGGTCAGATACATCCTTCAATAATTTTTTTTTCTTATCATACATTAAGAAGAAGGTGCTCGGCACCCCACCATTGTGAGTAATATCGATAAATTTATAAACACTAAATTCTAGATTATCTCCAAGAACCTCTACAAACTTAGGTTTCTTGAAATACATCATTTTTTCATTATCACTTATGGCAAACTCACTTCTTTTCTTTAGAACTTCAAAGTTGCGAATAACAGTAAACGTATCCTTGAGCAAAGTAAATCCAATACAGTCATCCGTTTTAAATTTTAAAGAAGAATTTGAATATAAATCTTTAAACAATAACTTCCTTCCCCGTTGATTATATTTAACCAATCCTTTTTTGACTGATCCATCTTTCAAATACACCTTACCAGGTATGTATGAAGTAACAACATTAAATATGACCTCGGCAGGTTGGTTTGGTGAATAATCTGGTTCAATATAATTATCGCATATTTTGCCTTTTTGATCTACAAACAAAGAAGAAGTTACAAAGGGATCAATTGTTGTTTGTGCGAATGTTAAGGTTGACAGGAATAATATAATTCCTATAGCTATTTTTTTTAGCTTCATAAGATTATTAGGTTAGAATTGATTGAAAGGTAATAAAAAACCGCCTTACAAATGTAAGGCGGCTCCATTTTGAAACACGTATTTTATTTGTATTCTTCTAAAATACCTTTTACATCCTCAGCAGCAACGCGACCGTATACCTTTTCGCCTACAGTAACTACTGGAGCCAAACCACAGGCACCAACACAACGTAAACAGCTGATTGAGAACTTACCGTCTTCAGTTGTTTCTCCAACTTTAACATCCAGGTGACGTTTGAACTCATCCAACACCTTCTCTGCACCACGAACATAACATGCTGTACCCATACAAATTGAGATTGGATGCTCTCCTTTTGGAATCATTGAGAAGAAAGAATAGAACGTTACCACACCATAAACGTGTGCGACAGAAACATTCATTTCACTTGCCACCAACTCCTGAACTTCAGCAGGCAGATAGCCGAATAATTCCTGAGCTGCATGAAGGGCGTTAATTAACTCGCCTCCCTCGTTACCGAGCTTCTTACAAACTCCTTTTAATTCTTCCACCTTAGCGGCGGGTAATTTTATATTTGCCATTTTTCGTTTCTTTAAGATAAAAGATTCAAG
>JAKSBD010000092.1 GCA_022361295.1 Bacteroidales bacterium | reverse complement strand
AGCAAGCGCCCCGAAGTTGTTTCGTAAGTCGATGAGCGTATGTCTGATTCGATACTTTTAAGTAAGTAGCTCACCTGCTTCTCCATATCACCTAAAAGCCGGTAGCCCCAAGCCATGCAAGAATAAATCATTGCCTTTTCATGCTCAGAAATCTCAGGTCGTTTGATAAATTCTTTGCATTGCGACAGTGCTTTTTCAGCCTGTCCCGCATCTATCATTTTAAGCGCCTGCACCATCTGGTAGTCCACGCTGTTTTTGTCTGCAATCTGCAGGACTGAATCGGCATACAAATGGTTTAATCGCCGGTAATTATGGTTATAGTGCGGTACATCATTATATGCCATTAAGTCTCCGTAAAGCCGTGTCATTAAGCTATAGTAGTACACTTTTAATCCTGATGAGGGTATGATTACCACTTGCGAAACAGCTTCAAAAGCTTCATTAAATAAACCGGCACATAAAAGTACATCAACTTTGCAAAGTAAGGCTTCAGTTTGTTTTTCGGCCGATTCCATACGATCGGCCAACATCTCCATCTGCCTCACCGTATTAAATGCTTCGTGACTTTTAAAGGAGTACAGCTCTTTAAACAATTGTTTATTTAAAGCATACTGTTCCTCATTGGTAGCGGAATTATTTTGCAGTAATGCCCTTTTTAATGAATCGATACGCTCTGATTTAAGAGCATCAAACACTTTACGGCGACAGTAATTTTTCTCTGTTGCTTTTATCTCTTTAAGCAAATGTGCTGGTATTTCATCGGCATATAAACCGGGGCATATACTCAGCCAAAAAAATAATATTAAGATATGTTGCTTCATAGAGGTTCAATGATTCTTAACAGGATACAAATTACACTTGTTTCATGCCATTATACGATATGCTAAACTATAACAAAAATAGTATAAAACCAGTGTAGGTGCTCCGCTTTCCTACATCTTATTCTAATGTGTTAAGCCTTTGTCTGAAGGTTGTGGTTCTACTGTCGGTGATTCCTTTCTGCCAGACATACAACTTTCTTAATAAAGCCGGAAGGGCCTCAAAACTATAAAAACTATTGTTATAAGTGGTCAAAAACAACTACAGAATCCTTAAGTTTTAGCAGGCCTGTTAAATTGGTTGTGATCCAACTCTAAATCATGATCCTAACAATGAGTTAAAATAAAAAACTCTCGCTGTTAATAACAACGAGAGTTTCTACTGTGATCCCGGAGGGACTCGAACCCCCAACCTCTGCGGCCGTAACGCAGTGCTCTATCCAATTAAGCTACGGAACCAGTATGTTTTTGCTTTGATTAGTGAACCATTGTTCTCAAATGCGGTGCAAATATAGAGATAATGCGGGTAAACTACCAAATTATTTAATGAGAAATTTACAATTATTTTCACCACTTTCGAGCAACAGCAAGGGTTTCAGAATCTTGCATCAAAAAGAAAAGCTGCATATTTTTTTGCAGCTTTTCCTTCTTTGTATCTAGTTGGTATTACTCTACCATTTCATTCATTGGTTCATCAGAGAACTTTTTACTATACGGTTCTACTTCCGGCATATTATACTCATAAGTGAGTACTTTGTTGTAGTGATATTCGCCTTCTGAATTAAGACTTCTAACAAAAATATCAACTGAGTTCTGGCCATCCTCCTGTATTTCGGAAATATCAAATGAAGCAATTCCCCACTGTTTATAATTATATGGATCACCATTTCTGTTATGCTTTAGTTCCAGAATAATTTCACCATTCTCGGTTTCCAGGTCTTCGGTATCTTTTACCAGGTTAATAAAATGTATACCATAACCACCACCATATTCAAACTGAACATTCAAATAATCGTCAGTAAACCAGGTATCAACAATGGTAATAGGATCATTACCTATTGAATCTTTCACCTCTTGCGAAGTTGTTTCGTCAAAATTAAAAATAGGTTTTGTCAACAATTCAGATATGCCGTTAACCTTCACGTAATAATCGTATATTTCACTATCATCAGCGTCTCCAAGTATGGTGTAATTAACCATTACGCGCATACCATCCTCCAGGCTTGACGGAGGTACATTGGTTGCTGATGGCCATAAAGCATCACCACCATCGGTTACTACATAATAATAATCAGTTGTTTGAACAACGGTACCTGTTGTTACCCAATAATCACCTAATGAATAACCATCATCATCTGAACAACTAAAAAACAAAACGCTAGTCAGGGCTAGTAAAATTCCAAATCTTAACTTTTTCATGGGATTCTATTTAAGAATTAAACTTTGTTTCTATTCTATCGTAATAAATATCGTGCCAATATTTTTACGTTTACATTGATTAACCATTAAGAGCAAAAATTAAGGAAAGGGTTGCGTCAATCACACTATTCATCCACTTTTTCAATTGTAATTGTTATAAATGAAGCTTATTTTTGAGAGGGTTTTATAATTAGATTTAAAGGTAAGGAGAGATAACATGAGGCAAATTGCTTTATTACTGTTGATTGTAATTTTAGCAAATCATATTACAAATGCACAAGTCACAGATAGCGAGCGTTTTGTTAAACCAATGAAGCTAAAGCCGTATGTGAGCGGTAGTTTTGGCGAGCTGCGTTCCAATCATTTTCATTCGGGACTGGACTTAACAACCAATCGAAAAACCGGTTATCGGATTTATGCATCAGACAAAGGCTATGTATCACGTATTAAAGTATCGCCTTATGGATATGGCAAGGCCATCTATATTGACCACGAGGGTGGATACACCACTGTTTATGCGCATCTTGAGCGTTATTCAGATCGCATTGATTCCTTAATACGTGCGAATCAGTATGAGAAAAAATCATTTGCCATAGAACTCTTCTTCAAAGAGGGCGAAGTACCTGTTGAACGCGGTGAAGTTATTGGCTATAGTGGTAATTCGGGTAGCTCGGGTGGCCCTCACCTTCATTATGAAGTGCGTGACAAAGCCAGTCAAAAACCAATGAATCCACTCCTGTTCAGAGATGATATAAAAGATGAGGTACGTCCCCAGGTACAGGGCATGAAACTGTATTGCCTCTCAGACGATGCTTCAATAGGCGGAAAACGAAAAGACCACTATGTAACAACGGTATTTTACAATAAGGCGTTTCACCCCAAAGGCTCAACCGTTTTTTCGGCCCAGGGGAAAATAGGCGTTGGTGTTCAAGTGCTGGATTACTTCTCTGACAGCTGGCGAAAGTGTGGTATTTCAACCATTGATTTATATGTGAATGACACACTGGTATATGATTTTAAGATTGAGAAATTCAGTTTTGCCGAATCGCGCTATATCAATTCACACATTGACTATGCCGAGAAAAAGCGAAGTGGTAAGGTTATTCAAAAAAGCTGGGTAGAACCCAATAATAAACTGAGTTTATATGGTAAGCGCAATACTTATTCTACAGAAATTAAACCTGGTGATAAGAAAATCTTCAAGTATGTTATTGAAGATTTTCATGGCAATCGCTCGGTATTAGCCTTTACCGTAAATGGTGAAAACCCACCACCTCCTGTTGTTAAGAAGAAAAGTCCTTTGGTGTCTGTTAATTTCAGCAAAACATTTAAACTGGACACCCTTGGTTTAAAATTATCAATACCTGCCAACACATTTTATACAAACATAGAAATGCTTATTCATAAGGATGAAAAAGAGGGTATGATTGCACCTGTATATGTTGTTGGCAACAGAAATATCCCATTACACCGTTCCATGTCTGTAAGTATTCCTGTTCCTGACTCACTGCATAAATATGCTGATAAGTTATTGATGGCAGGCGTATCTGCCAATGGTAAAACCTACTCTTTGGGTGGAAAATTTAACGATGGACGCATGAGCACCAGCACTCGTAGTTTTGGTCGCTTTTCACTGGCTATTGACACCATTGCTCCTACTATTAAATTACGTAAGGCACCTGAAAACAGGAACTATTCGGGTCGTCAAACCATTCAATTGCTTATTAATGACAACTACAGTGGTATTAAAAAATACGAATGTCTGATAGACGGTCAGTGGGCGCTATTTGAGTATGATGCTAAAAACTACCGCCTGACAGGTACTTTTAAACACATGCCATTTCTTAAAAAAGGCAAGCATTTATTACAGGTAAAAGTAAGCGACAACAGAGACAACGAAACCATTAAAGAGTTTAGTTTTAGCAACTAAAATTGGCTTAATTTTTGATAGGTAGCACTGCGGTATAAGCCGGAGTAACTTCTGACATTATTCCAGTTTGATATCTTTAAACAAACTAACTATTGTATATTTGTTCGCATTGTTGTATTCAGATTGACCTATATGTTGAAAAAAATTACACTAATCATACTGCTTTTTAATTGTTTGATTAGCCCTAACATAAAAGCACAAATCAATACTGACGCTTTTATTATAAATGCTTATTCTTCATTGCAAAAAGAAGAATACATTGCTGCAATTCAAAGTTGTAATAAAGTTATAAAAGCAAAGCCATACCTTTATTTACCATATGAACTAAGAGGATATAGTAAATTCAAGCTTGAAGATTACAACGGAGCAAGAGCTGATTTTAACAAAGCACTTTCTTTAAATCCTTTTTCAACCCAAACGTATAACTTTTTAGGAATATTAAGTTCTGAAATTAATGAACCAGATGAAGCCATTAAATACTATTCAAAAGGTTTAAAGTATGACGAAAATGACATTAGGCTCCTTATAAACAGAGGTGATAACTACAGAATTGTCAATGAGCCTAAAAAAGCAATCGAAGACTATAATAAAGCCCTGAAAATAGATAGTAAATTACTAAGTGTTTATTTAAACAGAGGCGCGGCAAAATATGATCTGAACGACTCAATTGGTGCTCTTAATGATTTTTCCATTGTTATTAAAAGAAATCCTCTTTTGGTAGATGGATATTGGAGAAGAGGTATCTTATACCAACAAATGAACGAAAACAGGAAAGCGATTGCAGACTACAACAAGGCAATTAATTTGAAAGACAATGAATCTGATTATTATTTGAACAGAGGTGTTTCCTTTGCTAGAATTGGCAATACAGATAGTGCTTTAATTGACTACAGCAAAGCACTGGAACTGGAACCTAAAAATAAATTAGCTCTTAAGAACAGAGGACTTCTTAACTTTTCGAACAACAATTATAAAGAAGCGATCATCGATTTTGGGCGAGTGCTTGCAATTGACTCGAAAGACCTCTTAACCCTATATAATCGCGCCACAGCTTATAATGAAGTTGGCAGTTTTCTTCAAGCTAAAAATGATCTGGATATAATAATAAAGAACTATCCGAAGTACGACCCGGCATATCGTGAAAGAGCAAGGGCAAAAAGAGGCTTAAAAGACTACCTGGGAGCGGAACAAGATTATGCAATGTCTCTCCAAATAGTTAATGATAATAATAATGAAGAACTACTAGCCAAGTCGAATACAACTAATGATAATGCAAATAAGAACTCCAGGAACATCAAAGACCATGATAAAATTGCAGTTATAAATGATTTTAATAATGATATTAACTATGATGAGATCACTTCATTAAAAGGCTTGTTACAAAATAAAAACATATTTATTGACATGGAAAACTCATTCAGAGTAGCTACTGCACATGTTGATACCTTATTGGAGAGAGTCCCTTATTATAACAAGAATATTGATTCTTTTAATAAAAAAGTTGACTTAGATGAAAAAATACAACTAGTTAATGCTGAAGAAGAAATACAAGGTTTAAAATACATAAATATTCATAACCGAATCGATATCATAAATGGTGAGATCCAATTTGATGAAAGCGATCTGAACCTTTATCTGATCAGAGGAATACTATATACGAAAATATCTAACTACACCAGCTCTATTCAAGATTATAATTTCATTTTAGAAAAAGATCCTCAGAATATTCTCGCTTTGTTTAACCGCGCCTACACACGCCACAAAATGGTGGAAGTGATAAAAGCACTTGAAGAAGAAACGCAGGCCCCAAATAATGTGATGCTGCAGGGGCCAATTAAGGCCAAGAATCAACAACATCAGACTAATATTGAAAAAGACGCTTCTCATATACTCGATTACGAGCTTATCATTAAAGACCTGAACCGGGTCATTGAGCTGTCGCCGGAGTTTGAGTTTGCCTACTACAACAGGGCCATTGTGCAATGTCTGAAAAAGAACTTCCTGCAAGGTGTGGAAGACTTTACACAGGCCATTCGCTTAAATCCTGAATTTGCAGAAGCATATTT
>JAKSBD010000093.1 GCA_022361295.1 Bacteroidales bacterium | reverse complement strand
CTATTCCTTATTGCATACTACATCAGACATCGACAACCATTTGAACACCAGGAGGTCTTGTTCAAATAATATATAATGGTTATAAAAAAAGAATAAATAAGTCATTCTTGCGGTCGAATCATTTCGTTTTGTTACGTTTACAGCAAAATCACTACACAAACACAAAACAATGAGTACTAACACCACGCGTCTTCATGTTATAGATGCACTAAGAGGTTTTGCAATTGTTGCCATAATGCTCTTGCATAATCTGGAACATTTCGATTTCTATTTCTTACCTAAACACCTACCTGAATGGATGAAATCACTTGACAAAGGAATTTGGGATACACTCTTCTTTCTTTTCGCAAGTAAATCCTATTCAATCTTTGCTTTGTTATTTGGCCTTACCTTTTTTATTCAATCAAGTAATCAGGCAAAAAGAGGCAAAGATTTCAGAGCTCGTTTTGCATGGCGACTTGTCCTGCTCTTTGCCTTCGGAATGTTTAATTCGCTATTTTTCCAGGGAGATATCTTAACCATTTATGCAGTTATAGGCTTTTTCATCATTCCTGTTTCGAAATTCAACAATAAGACATTAATTGCTATTGCAATCATCATGCTGCTTCAGCCGGCGGAGTGGTATGGATTGGTGCATGCTATTCAAAATCCCGAACTGGAGATAGCCAATCCGGTTTCCTGGAGTTACTTTGGAAAAATGAAGGAATATATTCCGAACAATTCCTTTTGGGATACTTTGATTGGTAACATTACAAATGGTAAAAAAGGTGTAATTCTCTGGAACTGGGAAAATGGTCGATTCTTTATCATATTTGCCTTATTTATGCTTGGGCTTGTAGCAGGCAGGAAACAATTATTCGTCACATCAAAATCATCAAACAGATTTTGGAAACATGTATTAATCATTTCATCCATTGCCTTTATCGTTTTATACCCAATCAGAATGGCCTTACCAAAGTGGATTGAAAGCGCGGTTATTGAACGATCTGTAACAACCATGTTTAATCCCTGGTCAGACATTGCATTAATGCTTGTATGGGTATCAGGCATTACTTTGCTATTTCAAAAGAAAATTTTTAACAAGTTTTTTATGCTCTTTGCGCCCTTGGGAAAAATGAGTTTGAGCAATTATATTATGCAATCAATTCTAGGCTCAAGCATCTATTATGGTTATGGATTAGCCTTGTATCAATATACCGGGGCCACATATAGTTTACTTATAGGGATTGTTTTAACTCTTTTAACCGGAGGTTTCTGTCATTGGTGGGCCAACAACTTTAAGCACGGTCCATTGGAAGGCATTTGGCATAAACTGACCTGGATAGGATCAGCTAAATAGTTTCGAAATTAAATAACAACAAAAGGGGCATAAATGCCCCTTTTGTTTATAAATACCTAATTATACTTTTTAAGTTAATAATCCATTTATAAATGAGATATAAATTAAAAGCCCTCCAATAAGTACTATTGAAACCATAAGGAGAAGCTCAATAAAAATATCTTTTAACATTTTATAGTTAGCCCTTCGTTTCATACACTTACGTTTTGTTTTCCCAACTTAAGAAAACAAAAACCATACCAAACGATTCGTAAACACTTTTAAAAAACTACTTCTTTTCTTCTATCTCATCACTTTTCCGTGCCTCTTCAATTAATGAATGGGTATCCCAGGCACAATCCTCCATTTGTTGATAAGGTTGTTTTTGCTGCATTAACAGGATGTTTTCCAAGTGTTCTGAAAACTTCTTTGTTTCCATAACGAAGTGTGGATCATCTTTTGAATATCTCTGTTGAAGATTCTTCATAAAGCGCTTATCAAGATGTTTAAACGTTAAGGCCGCTCTATAGCTTTGATGCTTATTAAAACCAAGTGATGACATGGTACTAACTCCCATTTCAATAGCTGAATCGAATATAGCCTGACGATGCCCGTCTACTCCTTGATTTTGCAATGCCAATT
>JAKSBD010000094.1 GCA_022361295.1 Bacteroidales bacterium | reverse complement strand
TAAATTCTAAATTGAGAAACAAATGAAACTTTTTAAATATATTATTATTCTTACGCTTTGCATCTCGGCTTGGAGTTGCGAAGATTTAATTGAGGATCCTAAGTCTGTGTTAACTCAAGAGTCTTTCTTTCAGTCAGAAGGAGACTTGCGTGCAGCAACTATCGGATGTTTCCAACCTTTAATGGGTAACTGGAATGGCTTAAGTGTACGTTCATGGGCTTTGCACATGGGAGCTGATGACATGACGTCTGCACGTGGCTTTAACAAACAACGTTTGCTTGAGTTTGATGATTTCAATATTTCGACCAACAATATTGATAACTATAATACTTGGAAAACCTTATTTAAGGTTATCTCATGCAGTAACCTTGTTATTGCCAATTATGAGAATATTCAGATGGATGAGGTGCGTCGTGATGAGTATGCTGCACAAGCCTATTTTCTAAGAGCATACTCTTACTTTAGCGCAGTACGCTTTTGGGGTAAAGTACCATTGATGGATAGTCCTGTTGAGGATGGAGGATTAGACATGAAAAGAGCTCCTGTGCAGGATGTTTACGACTTAATTGTAAGCGACCTGAAGTTTGCAGAAATAGCACTCGAAAATAAAAAGGAGTGGCCAGGTGAGCCAGGATTCGTAACTCTAGGGGCTGTTAAAACAATGTTAGCAGATGTTTACCTGACAATGGCTGGTTGGCCATTAAAACAAACTGATAAGTACGCTCTTGCTGCCCAGAAGGCAAAAGAAGTTATGGCGTTGAATAAGTATGACTTAATGGCTGACTATAAGGATTTGTATACTGTGGCTACAAAAAACAACAAAGAGCACATCTGGAACTTTCAGGCTTCGAACAGTGCCGGTTATCCATCTAAATTTGGTATTTCATTTGCGCCGCCAGAAGACAGGGGATGGCATGATTATTTAGCTGAAGTAAAGTTTTTTGAGAACTGTCCTGATAATGCTCGTAAGGATATAATTTTTTATACCGATTTCAGATATGGAATGATTAACTGGAGAGATAGTCAGTTAGGCTTACCATGCATTGAAAAATACTGGGAACGAGATAAAAGTGATATGCGTAAAATTAATGGTGATCATTTATTCCCTGTTTATCGCTATGCAGAAGTTCTTCTTATTTTTGCCGAAGCTCAGAACAGAGCTAATAATGGTCCTGATGCAGACTGTTATCAGGCTATAAATGATATTCGTAAGAGAGCAAATGGTGGTGTTGCTGATGATGCTCCGACAGGTTTAAACGAAGCCGATTTTGACAAATTAGTTTTTGACGAAAAAGGTTGGGAGTTTACAGCTGAGCAAAAACGTTGGCACGACCTCGTTAGAAAAGAGCTTGTTGAGGAATACAATAAAGACAAAGAACACATTGTTTATCCTATTACCAAAGACAATTATATATTCCCAATTCCTGCAAGTGAACGCGAGATTAATCCTGGACTAGAACAGAACCCTGGATATTAATCTAAGTCAATAAGTTGGAACATTAAAAAGGCTGTCACACCCAAAGGCAGCCTTTTTTTTAAGATGTCTAACTGGAAATGATTATCAGAAATAAGAGCTTCATGTTGTTAATGCTTTGTATATCAAGTAAATTGCATTTTTTTTATCTTGATGTTAAAATGTAATCTAAAAATAGATACTATGAACTTATTAAAAGTCCTTTTAACGGTTTTATGTTGTTTATACATCCATGTGACCAATGCACAGCTAAGTGGAGGAGGTGAATTAAATCCCGATTTAAAAGCTCCTGTAAAAGCACAAAAAGAATTTATGGATCGCAAGATCGGTTTAAGTGTACATTGGGGACCTTCATGCCTTGGCGAGAAGGAGATAAGTTGGTCACGAGGTGACAAAATAAGCAGGGAAGAATACGATAATTTTTATAGAGAGTTTGATCCGGTAAACTTCGATGCCAATGAGTGGGGTAAATTATTTAAACGCTGGGGGATTCGTTATATGGCTCCTACTGGTAAACACCATGACGGATTTACATTATGGTATTCAAAGTACACCGATTATGACATGGAAAATGCTAAAGGCCCCATTGATTTGATGGCTGCATGGTCGAAAGCTTGTGAAAATAACGATATTTGGTTTGGTAGTTATTATTCCAATCTCGATTGGTATCATCCCGACTGGATGCCTCAGATGTACGGTGGTCCAGGCGATTTAATCCCAGCACATGATGACAGTCCAAATCTAGATAGGTACTTTAAATTCATGGAAAACCAGGTGCTGGAATTAATTAATAACTACAATGTTAAGTTTGTTCAGTTTGATGGAGAATGGGATAGCACCTATACTCATCAGGTTGGGTCACGTCTTTACCGAACTTTCAAAGAGGCTAATCCTGATGTACTATTAAGCACTCGAATTGATAAAGGAAGAATTGCTGCTGGTAATGAAATTGATTTTGACGGTGAAAAGTTTGCGGGAGATTATCAGGAACGTGAACGAATAACTCATAAGGGTAATAATGTTTTCGGCTTTGCCAAGCATCCATGGCAGGCTTGGGTTACACTTGATAAAGGCCAGTGGTCATACCGACCAAATCCAGTTTTACTGTCTGCAAATGATTTAATTATTGATATGGTTAATACCATTGGCAATAATGGTAACTACATGATTAATCTGGGACCAAAACCGGATGGAACATTTGACCCGGAACAAGTTGAATTAATGAATAAGCTTGGCGAGTGGATTCATAAACATAGTAAGGCCATTTATTATACAAGGGGCGGTCCTTATTATCCCTTTAACGAAGGCGTAAGTACTTTTAACAAGAAAAAAGCATGGTTATTTATTACTGATTCCGGGGCCACAGACATTCAATTACCCGAATTGACGCCGACGATTGTTTCAGCAAAAGTCTTCTCTACTAATATTGATGTGCCGTTCCTGCTTAAAAACAATGAGATTATTTTCGACATAAGTAAGGTTGACTACCAAGGGCCTGTCAAAGTTATTGAACTAAAGTTTAGTAAGAGTCTGACAATGCCTGGTACTATTGAAAAATAAAATGAAACGGAGAAATTTGAGGTTATTAGCTGTCTGTTTATGCAGCATTAGTCTGATTGTGGTTTTAACTGCATGTAATACCAATATCCAACGACAGGCCAGTAATGTTGAAGCCTTAAGAGCTGATTTTCTAAAGCTGAAATTTGGTATGTTTATTCACT
>JAKSBD010000096.1 GCA_022361295.1 Bacteroidales bacterium | reverse complement strand
GGCAATCATTCAATGATTCGCTAATCGTTAAGCTGATTTGTGAGAATTATGATATTAAAGGTTTGTCTAAATCCAAATTGAAGAATAAGACCAATAAAGAAATAATAGCATTATTATCGATAGAACCTTATTGGTGTATTTGGAGAGAGTTAGAGCATAAAGGCTACCTGCTTCAAGACGGAGATATAGTTGGTGGCGGATTCAAATAACCAATGGCGATGCTTTTATTTAACAACTTTGGTGATAAATCGATATAAACTCACTTTTAGTTTCCTATAGCATGTTTTTCTTCTTTCCGTGCTTTTTTTCCGCACGGAGCGACTCTACTTTTACTGACGATAACAACGATTTTTAATTAAACGGACGTCGTATGAAGTCAATTAGTCATTTTGAAATTATGAATGTTCAACAATTAAGTGTTGAAGAAATGAGGATGGTGAATGGGGGTTTAACAACTGAACAGCTGGTTAAGGCAGCGTGGGATGCAACACCATCAGGAGGAAATAGTACATGGACTTCGAATGGAGATGGCAGCTGGAGTGGGATTATATGTTATAATGGTGGCTGCCCGGGAGCTGGAGTAATATTTCCGGATGGAACATATCGGGCGGCATGGCCGGGATTGTATTAAAGTATGCTACCTTTTGATTATACCAATTAAACATCAAAATGCACCATGTAATTATCTTCTTTTTAGCTTGCTTATCATTATAAACTTGTTCCGTAGCTATGGCTATGCAAAAAGTTTCTTCTTCAATCAAACTATAAGAGATTGAAAATTCTAAAGGCGCATTCCGAAATTCAATTGGTATTATTAAAGAGTGGCAATGGCCGCTCTTTGATATTATAAAGAATAACATTACCCGAGTTTATTACAACTGTTCATTTCTGTTATAGCTAACAATGAAAACAAGTGCATTATCTGTATTAATTATTTCTATACTTGCTTTTAATATAAGCGATTCTCAAGCAGATTCACTAAAGTATCGAACAATATTTAGAATGGTTCTGGAGAATATTGAATTGAACTATGATCAAACGCAGTATGCTTTAACTGATTTTAAAGAATTTGTTTTTGTAGATACCTCAAAAACACTTTTA
The DNA here is from genome assembly GCA_022361295.1 of Bacteroidales bacterium. Lineage (GTDB taxonomy): Bacteria > Bacteroidota > Bacteroidia > Bacteroidales > Marinilabiliaceae > Carboxylicivirga. The sequence continues at coordinate 2,712 of JAKSBD010000096.1, read as the reverse complement.
GCTTGCGTTCATCTTCATAGTATTGAAAACAAAAATGATATAAGAGGATCGAGGAGGTGTCAGGGAAATTTAATCAATAAACCATCATACTTGATTAAGGGAGAGGTCTATGGGGATTTACAAAATTATGGGTATACAACACCTTTTCAAAAAACTTTTGGAGGGAATTCATATCTTAATAATTCCTCCGGCATTATTTTCGATTTAAGTTTAAGAAAAAGGACTCCATCGCTGGGTGAAAAAATACTTCCGCCTCCATCTTGTCCACGAGCATCAATAATGGGTGAATATATATCAAGGGAATATGTAGTGCTTGATAGTGTTAATGGAGAAAAGTCCTTTTGGATTTTGGAAGAAAGTGGAACTGTTAAATTTAAATTTGACAAACAACAATTTCTGAGTTCAACAAGTGTCGATAAGAATATAAAGAAAGAAAAAAGATTGGTTCGTGAATGGGAGAATAGTCTGTCACATTATAAAACAACTTTTTTAATAAGTAAGGACGATTACGCCATTATTCAATATGATACAGAAAGGATCTATTCTAATAATGTTAAAAAGACATTTATAATCAGGTATCGAAATGTATTTGAGAAGATAAAGAAAAAATATTTCTGTACTGTTTTTGAGGGGCTTCTCCCAAGGTTTGATAATGATTGCGAGTGTGGTTTTAATAATCGACATCTATATACATATGTGTTTAAGTCATCTGTTCTGCTTAAAGATAAAGCTGCTTTTGAAGAAGAGCTAGGATTGACAAAGATGAAAATGGTTGATCAATTACCTTATGAAGACTTTTGTAATGTTGAAATAGATTTAAAACCTGAAATAAAGGACGAATGGAAGGATGTTAGAGATAATGAAATTATTAATTTTTAATTCGTAATCGCAAAAATGAATCTCTACACTGCTGGATGTCTTGACACATTCTAAAGTCAATTGTGCGACTGCTGGAGTGTATTATTTCCCTCTTTTGATTAGCATACATTAGGATTAATGAAAATAAACGAACTTTTCAGGCAAGAGCTGTCAAAGCATCAATTAAATATTAACAACCTGTTAAAGAGGAAAATATAAATTCGGAGGCCTTCGTTTATAGTTTTGCATTTTATAAATCTGTTTATCCAGCCTTTTCTAGTTGGTTTTGTTGTGTTTATAATTTTATTCCCTTCCTTGTTCCGAAACTCAGGTAATTTTCAGACTATAGCGTATGAAGACATCAGACCGAAGCGTATGGATACTTCAGACCGAGGCGACGAATACTTCAGTCTATAGCGTCTGAATTTTCAGACAACATGAAACAACTTTATTAAGAATACAGTATTCTAAATTATTTCAATAGAAGCCTTAGTTTTAAAATATATTCTTCTATGCATTAACCTGAGTTCGACATTAAATTTCGACCTCAGGCCGCTTATAGATAGTTTTTCCGCCATAATATGTAGTGCTTTCAGTGATGTTGATAATATCGGTATTCGGATGTTGTTCAACCCCAGTTGGTGTAACAATAAATGAATATGTCCAAAATGATAATTTTCATGAGTCAATGTCCGATATCCTTTTAATAAGTTTTACTAATTTCGCACTTTGAAAAAGTGAATAGAAAAGAATTGTGTGCAAGACGCACGAAGTCAATCTTATATCATGGAATACAATTTTAAAGAGTTAGAACAAAAGTGGCAAAAGCACTGGAGCGATAACAAAGTTTACAAAGTGGAGGTGGACAATAGCCGTCCAAAATACTATGTGTTAGATATGTTTCCTTATCCTTCAGGGGCAGGATTGCACGTAGGTCACCCACTTGGATACATTGCTTCAGATATTTACAGCCGCTACAAGCGTTTAAACGGATTCAACGTGTTACACCCGATGGGTTATGATGCGTATGGTTTACCGGCGGAGCAGTATGCCATTCAAACAGGACAACACCCGGCTATTACAACAGAAAACAACCTGAACCGTTACCGTGAACAACTCGATAAAATTGGTTTCTGTTATGACTGGGATCGTGAAGTGAAAACCTGTGATCCAAATTATTATCACTGGACACAGTGGGCATTCATTCAAATGTTTAATCATTATTATTGCAATCAGGCTAAACAGGCTCGTCCAATTACAGAGCTGGTTGAGGTGTTTGCTAAAACAGGTACCGAAGGATTGGACCTGGCTTGCAGTGAAGAGGTAAGTTTTACAGCTGAAGAGTGGAATGCCAAAAGTGAGAAAGAACAGCAGTCAATATTATTAAACTACCGATTGGCTTACCTGGCCGATACCATGGTAAACTGGTGTCCGGCTTTAGGTACAGTGTTGGCCAATGATGAGGTGAAAGAAGGTTTGTCTGTTCGTGGAGGTCATCCTGTAGAGCAAAAAGTAATGCGCCAGTGGTCATTGCGTGTGTCTGCGTATGCCGATCGCTTATTGACAGGATTGGATAATGTTGACTGGAGTGATTCATTAAAAGAAATTCAACGCAACTGGATTGGCCGTTCGGAAGGAGCCGAAATGACTTTTAGAGCCAAAGACTCTGATGTGGAGATGGAAATCTTTACAACACGTGCCGATACGGTTTATGGTGTAACCTTTATGGTTTTGGCGCCTGAGAGCGAGTTGGTTGATCAGTTAACAACGCCGGAACAACGCTCTGCTGTTGATGAATACATAGCCGAAACAAAGAAGCGTACTGAGCGCGAACGCATGGCTGAAGTGAAAAAG
>JAKSBD010000553.1 GCA_022361295.1 Bacteroidales bacterium | reverse complement strand
TCATTATTGCCATTAATGATGAAAAAGGTAACATCTATAAGGTAGAGGAAGAAAACGGAGGAGGCAAAAAACTCTATGAATTTCATAAAAATGGTGATTACGAAGGGATTGCAAAAGTGGGAAAGCACATTTATGTGCTGAAAAGCAATGGGAAACTGTTTCGGTACAATACCTCGAAAGATAAAACAAAAGAGCTTGAAACGCCCTTAAAATCTAAAAACGATGCAGAAGGGTTATGTTACGATAAGCCTTCACATAGCTTACTAATTGCCTGTAAGGGCTTGCCATTAAATGAAAAAAGAAGCAAAAAGGCGGTTTACAAATATTCGATCGAAAAAGATAAGCTGAAAAAAGAGCCGTTAGTTCAAATCGATATTGATGACCTGAAAGATTTAGGAGAGAGTCTTCAATTAGATAGTCAGCAAAAGTGGCGTTTAAAACGCTTTTCGCCGTCGGGCATTGCTATTCACCCGGTCAGTCATCATTATTATATTTTGTCGGCACGCGGAAGCTTGTTGTTAGTGGTTAATCAGCAACAAAATCTTGAATATCTTGTTTTTCTTGATACAGCAGCCTTACCGCAACCCGAAGGGATTTGTTTTGATACAGTTAACAACCTTTTCATTTCTTCAGAAGGTAAGGGAAGTAATGGGAAGTTGCTCAAGTTTAATTATCTCAAATAATGAAAAAGTATCTGATATATTCACTCAGCCTTCTGCTATTGGGCTGCTCAACGATTAATGTGCCATATTACAGTGCCGATGAAAAAGATTGGGAAAATGACAAAGTTGAGAATTCCTCTGAACCAATACGTACTCTTTTCCTGATAGGTGATGCCGGTCAGCTTGACAATGAGGGTAATGGGCAGAACTTTGTGTTATTGGCTGTTAAACAACACCTGCAACAATCACAAGCTCCATCAGATGTGGTGTTTTTGGGCGATAATATTTATCCATTAGGTTTACCTTCGAAAAAAAATGAATTGCGAAAATCGAGTGAATCCATTCTCAAGGCGCAATTAAACGTGGCCAAAGCAGCCAGTGGAAACACCTATTTTATTGCCGGAAATCACGATTGGAAAAAAGGAAAGAAAGGCGGGCTAAAGCGAATCAAACGACAGGAAAAGTATGTCGAAGCATTTGGTGATAGCCTTAAGGATAAAAAAGTGAAGTTTTATCCGGGCAATGGTTGTGGTGACCCAAAAGTGGTAAAAGTTGATAAAGACCTTGTATACGTTTTTGTTGATTCGCAATGGTGGTTGCAAGACTGGGATGTTGAAAAGAAGATGAATAGAGGATGCGACATCAAAACCAGGGGTGATTTGTTGGTGCGAATGGAAGAGATTTTCATGAATTATAAAAATGATGAGATTGTAGTTTTTCTTCATCATCCACTACAAAGTAATGGTACTCACGGAGGATATTTTAATTTTAAGCATCATGTTTTTCCATTACATGAATTAAACAATAGGTTATGGATTCCGCTGCCTGTTATAGGTTCTATGTATCCAATTTACAGACAAACAACAGGGTCGATACAAGATTTGAGCAATCACTTGTATCAGGATTTGGTTGAAGGATTAACATATGCTGCAGAAAAATGGGAGGTTGATGTCACGTTTGCCTCAGGGCATGAACATAACCTTCAGTATTTCGACGATGATGAAATAAAACAGGTTATCAGCGGGTCGGGCAGCAAGGTAACTTATGCTGCTGCCGGCGGAGAAGCCGATTATGCACGAGAAGCACGCGGTTATGCCAAAATAGATTTCTACAAAAATGCAGAGGCCTGGATTGAATATTATACAGTTAGCGGGTTTAACTCAGAGCCGGTATTGGAGTATCGTCAGCAAATGCGGAAGCCGAAAGCCGGAAGCCGAAGAGCCGTATTACAGTTTCCTCCATTGAGTGGTGTCGATACAATTGTTGCTGCCAATAAGGTGTTTGAAGGAAGTAAAACAATGAAGTTTTTCCTTGGTGAACAATACCGAAGTATGTGGGCTACAGACGTGAAAGTGCCTCTTATCGATTTGGAGACTAAGCATGGCGGATTAACACCTGTTAAAAAAGGGGGCGGAATGTCATCCAACTCATTGCGAATGGAAAAAGCTGATGGACAGCAATATATTTTGCGTTCAATAAATAAGGATTATTCCAGGTTGGTCGATGCTAAATTTGCCAAGCTTAAAGCTTTAAACATCATGAAGGATCAGAATTCGGCCAGTCATCCTTATGGCGCCTTAATGATACCTTCACTATCTGATGCTGCGGGGGTGTATTCAACACAGCCTGAGTTGGTTTACTTAAAGCATCAAAGAGGATTGGGTAATTATAACGCGTTCTTTCCTGAAGAGGTATACCTCCTGGAACAACGGCCTTCAGGAGATTGGAGTAATGCTGATTATTTTGGCAATTCTGAAAAAATAATTGGTTATACAGATTTATTGGAAAACCTGCGCGAAAAGAAAACGCATTTTGTTGACCAGGAATGGGTACTCAAATCGCGTTTATTCGATTTGTTTATTCACGATTGGGACAGGCACGACGATCAGTGGCGATGGGCAAGCTTTGAACAGGAAGATCAAACACTATACCGGCCCATACCGCGTGACCGGGATCAGGTGTTTTACAAATTTGAAGGGGTGATACCTGTGTATGTAGCTACTTTTTTATTGAAGAAGTTTAAAACCATGAAAGGGGATGTGCGCGATGTTAAAAACCTTTCATTTAATGCACGATACTTCGATCGGTACTTTCTCAATAGTTTGGAATGGAGTGAATGGGAGCAGATAACCAAAGAATTACAGGCTAATATGACAGATGAGGTAATTGACTCAGCATTACTGGGCTTACCACCTGAAGTCAGAGAGCAAAACCTGGAAGTAATTGCTTTGCTGAAAGAGCGTAGAGAAAATATGCTTAAAATCAGTCGTAAACTATACGATTTTATCAGTGCCGAAGTTGAGGTGACGGGAACCGATAATGATGATCGTTTTGAAATAACGCGCCACGAAGATGGACAGCTCGACGTGAGGTATTTCGTCAAACGAAAGTCCAAAGGTGATTTGTTAAAGTATGCCCGAACCTTTCATCCCGATGAAACCAAAGAGGTACGCTTATATGGCCTTCGCGGCGAAGATGAGTTTATCATTGACGGAGCAGCAAATCGAGCAATAAAAATTAGAATAATAGGTGGTGAGGACGATGATAAAGTTATCAGTCAATCTGCAACAAAAGCCCTGTTTGCCTATGATACCAATGAAGGTATTGAGCTGGTTGGTAATAATATTAAAGATAAAACTACTGACGATGTAGATATTAATGAATACGATCGCTACGGATTTAAATACAATACTAATCTGCCTTTTCTTAGGGGTGGGTATACATTGGACGACGGAGTTTGGCTCGGCTTAACACATTCATGGACCCGCCATGGCTGGAGGCAAGAGCCCTATAAGTCCAAACAGATGGTAGCAGCCCTTGTAGCCCCAGGTAGTCAGGATGCTTTTATTGTGATGTACGAAGGGCATTTCCCCAACCTCTTGAAAAATGTTGATTTTTATCCTTCAATGAGTATTGATTATCCAAGTATCGAAAACTTCTTTGGCTATGGCAATGAATCGGTTAATCATGATTTGGAGAAGCAGTATAATTGGGTGCGGAAAAGGGCCTATAGAATAGAGCCACTAATTAGTTTTCGTAGCCGCAATACATATACAAACTTTAAGTTCGGACCTACTTTTGAGTCGGTAAGACTTGAAGACACTGAAGGTCGTGTAGCCAATGATCCTGAGCTTGGTTTTACTGATGAGGAGTTGGCCAGACATAGTTTTGTTGGTGTGAAATTGGATTATAGTGTCCATTTTGTTGATCGGGAGTCAAAACCAACTAATGGTATCCGCTTTAATGCATCACTTAGCTACCAGGACGATGTTACCAATACGAATACATTGTGGACTTTCGGAACAAACATGCAATCGTATTTAACAATTACCAATCATCCGCAATTGGTGTTGGCTAATAATATTGGTTATCAGTCAATAAATGGTGAAGCGCAGTTTTATCAATACCCTAACCTGGGTAATCGTACTAACCTGCGTGGATATAGAAATAATCGTTTTCGTGGTGATAAAGTTTTTTACGAAAACCTGGACTTACGATTGCAGTTAATTGATTGGGACAACCGCTTTTTGCCAATGGATATTGGTGTTCTGGGAGGATTTGATGTTGGTCGTGTGTGGCTCGACGGCGAAGACTCAAATAAATGGCACCATAGCCAAACTGTCGGTATGTGGATGGATGTGCTGGAGTTAGTGGTGATGCAACCATATTATTCTTACACCAAAGAAGGTCACTACTTCAGTTTCAGAATGTCCTACAATTTTTAAAACCTTACCCAAACAATGGAAATCAAAGAGATTATCAAACAAAAGTTCCCAATATTGATAGAACCTTCATTACTGGTTGAGATGGAGCGCTATTGCACAAGTAAAACACTTAAAGCGGGTAATAACTTTATCGAAATTGGCGATGATGTTGTTGCTATGCCGCTATTGATTGAAGGTGTAATCAAAGTGGTTCGTGAAGATAATGAAGGAAACGAAATATTGCTATACTACCTTAATGGAGGTGATACCTGTGCTTCCACCTTATCATGTTGCATGGAGCGTGCACGAAGCGAAGTACGTGCAACAGTTATTGAAACGGTCACAGCTATTATGGTACCCATCCGTTGTATGGAAGACTGGAT
>JAKSBD010000097.1 GCA_022361295.1 Bacteroidales bacterium | reverse complement strand
TACATTTGATCCTGAGCCGGATGCAAACAGAACTATCTTTTTCATTTTCTTATATTTGCGTGCTTTAAAAAAAGCAAAAAACTGTGACAAGAATAGGCAAAAATGACCATGAAATGTCATTTTCTTTACACGAAGTTTGAATTATTATCCACAAATGTATTTCTTTGCAAAGTTGTTTAAGAACATTTTATTAGTATTAATTTAAAAAAACTTAGAGCTATGTCAGACGTTGCATCAAGAGTAAAAGCAATTATCGTAGACAAATTAGGAGTTGACGAGACTGAAGTTACTCCAGAAGCAAGCTTCACTAATGACTTAGGAGCTGACTCACTTGACACTGTAGAGTTAATTATGGAATTCGAAAAAGAATTCAACATTGCTATTCCAGACGATCAGGCTGAGAACATCGGTACTGTAGGTGACGCTGTTGCTTACATCGAAGAAAACGCAAAGTAAGAAAGAGTAGGATACGTTAAGAGTAGTTATGGAGTTAAAAAGAGTAGTTGTTACGGGGCTTGGTGCCATTACACCATTAGGTAAGACCGTTGAAGAAACATGGACGAACCTGGTAAATGGAGTAAGTGGTGCTGCACCTATTACTCAATTTGACGCCTCTAAATTCAAAACGCAATTTGCGTGTGAGGTTAAAGACTATGATCCGAAAGAGTATTTTGATCGTAAAGAAGTGCGTAAGCTCGATCTTTACGCTCAATTTGCTATGATTGCTGCTGATCAGGCTGTTGCTGATGCTAAGCTTGATGATGAAGGTATTGACACCAATGAGGTTGGTGTTATCTGGGGAGCAGGAATTGGCGGTATCAAGACTTTCCTTGATGAAGTAACAGGATTTGCAAAGGGGGATGGAACACCACGTTTAAGTCCTTTCTTTATTCCGAAAATGATTGCTGATATTGCTCCGGGGCATATTTCAATGAAATATGGTTTCCGCGGACCAAACTTCGGTACTGTTTCGGCTTGTGCTTCTTCAACTAACGCAATTGGCGACGCTTATAACTTAATTCGTTTAGGTAAAGCCAAAGCATTTGTAACTGGAGGTTCTGAAGCTGCAATTAATGAAGCCGGTGTTGGTGGATTTAATTCTATGCAAGCTTTGTCAACCCGTAATGATGATCCAAAAACTGCATCTCGTCCATTCGATAAGGAACGTGATGGTTTTGTGATGGGAGAAGGTGGAGCTTCTATTATTCTTGAAGAATATGAGCACGCCAAGGCTCGTGGTGCCAAAATCTACTGTGAAATAGTAGGTGCAGGTATGACAGCTGATGCACATCACTTAACTGCTCCTCATCCAGAGGGACTTGGAGCAAAGAGGGTTATGGAGAATGCCTTAAAGGATAACAATATTGATCCTTCTGAAGTAGATTATATCAATGTACATGGTACATCTACTCCACTTGGTGATATAGCTGAAACCAAAGCTATTAAAGAAGTCTTTGGTGAGCAAGCCTATAAGCTGAACATCAGTTCAACAAAATCCATGACCGGACACTTGCTTGGAGCAGCCGGGGCTGTAGAGTCTATGGCTTGTATCCTTGCCATTAAGAACGGTATTGTACCTCCTACCATTAACCACTTTGTAGACGATCCGGAATTAGACAATGCGCTTAATTTCACTTTTGATAAAGCGCAGGAACGTACTGTTAAAGTGGCTTTATCCAATACATTTGGATTTGGTGGTCACAATGCATCTGTGGTATTTAAAGCATTGTAGAAAAGCTGTGATTAAACCGCTTTTGCACATTATAAAACTTTTCTCTCTACGGAGGGAAAAGTTTTATAGTTTTATAAAAAAGACAACGGGTTTAATACCCGGTGATTTATCGATCTACAGGCAGGCCTTTATCCATAAATCAGCCATGATTAAAGGAAAGGATAAACGCTTTATAAACAATGAGCGCTTGGAGTATCTGGGTGATGCTATGCTGGGAGCCATTGTTGCCAATGAACTATATAATCGATTCCCAAATAAGAATGAAGGTTTTTTAACTAAAACCCGTTCGCGAATTGTTAATCGTACATTACTCAACGATATAGCGCTAAAAATGGGCTTGGGTAAATGGGTTAATGCTCAGTCAAAAATTGATATTTCACAAACCAGCATATTGGGCGATGCCCTGGAAGCTTTAATCGGTGCAGTATATGTAGATAAGGGTTATCAGGTTTGTGAGAAATTTGTGATTGAAAAGATTGTTCATCAATATGTGGATTTAAAATTAGTAGCCAAAAAGGATAGTAATTATAAATCGCTGTTGATAGAATGGGGGCAGAAACACAAGAAAAGTGTCCATTTTATAACCGAAGAAAAGCATATCTCAGAAGGTGCTGCACCTACCTTTATAGCAAGGGCGGCTATTGAAGGTGAAGTAATTGGACTGGGTGAAGGCTTTTCCAAAAAAGAAGCGCAACAAAATGCAGCCAGAAATACACTTAAAGAACTACGAAACAAAGAGTCGAATTAGGTGATTAACATGTTGTTACTAAAAAGTGCTGTTAATTAATGTTAATTAGCAAGGATAATCATCTTAGCCTGTTATTTTTGTTTTTATGAGTAAAAAATTCATTCTAGGGCTCACCGTTATTATGGCCATCGCATTGGTAGGGATAACCTATATTCAAGCCATGTGGATTTTAAATGCTTCTAAGATTGAAGAGAAGCAATTTGATCAGGCTGTTAACTCGGCTCTGGATAAGGTAATTGTGCGCCTGGAGAAAGACGAAGATATTCGTTTAGCGCGGGTTTCGCAGTTCAATAGTAAGGGAAGCAATGTGCCTGCAAGATTGCGTAGTGAGAACAAGTACTTTAAAGGAAGAGAGCAGCAGGCAGGGGACAGTATTCAGTTCAGCTTTAATCTTTCTGCCGGTGTTTACAGCTTTTCTCAATATAGTCAGGATTCATTAGTTACAACATTTCAGGGACGCACAAGCTATGTTAATATAGAACCCTCTGACCCATGGACTGGTGCCATGACAGCCATACAGAATGATATGCTTAACCGATATAATAAGCAACGTCAGGCAGAGGTAAAGTCGTTAATTCAGGATGAACCTATTGAAAACCGAATTGATATATTTCGTTTAGAACAGTATATCTTTGAAATGCTCGAAGAAAAAGGCGTCGTTTCGCCCTTTGAATTTGCTGTTATTAATTCGAAAACTCAATTTGTACATCAAACGAAAAATTATATAGATAATAACCCGGATGAGCTATATACCAAATTGCTGTTTCCGAATGATTATCATAAGCAGGCTAATTACCTGAAGGTGCTTTTCACAGAAAAGCCTAATCCTATATTGGAATCAATGGGTTTGGTAATACCTTCAGCCGCATTTACGTTGATTGTTATTTTGCTATCTATTGTAACCATTATTATTATAGTGCGGCAAAAACGCCTCGATCAGATAAAGAATGACTTTATCAATAATATGACGCATGAGTTTAAGACACCGATCTCAACCATATCTTTAGCCTCACAAATGTTGAAAGATGGTTCGGTGGCTAAAACACCCAAAACGCTTCAGCATATCTCCGGAGTTATTCAGGACGAAAGTAAACGTCTGAGTTTTCAGGTTGAAAAGGTGCTGCAGATGGCTATATTTGAGAAAGGTAAATCTGGTCTCAAAATGAAAAAGCTTGATGTTAACGACCTGATTCATCATGTTACCAATAACTTTAGAATTAAAGTTGAGAACCAGCAAGGGAAGATAATTGAGCGTTTAGAAGCAAAAAACAGTATTATTACTGTAGATGAAGTGCATTTTACAAATGTTATTTATAACTTGCTTGACAATGCCGTTAAATACAGGAAGGGGGCTCCTGTTCTTTACGTCAAAACATGGAATAAGAACAATGGAATAGTCATTTCTGTTAAAGATAATGGAATGGGGATATCAAAGGATAACCTCAAACGTATATTTGAAAAGTTTTATCGCGTACCGACAGGAAATGTTCATAACGTCAAAGGTTTTGGTTTAGGATTAGCTTACGTAAAGAAGATTATCGATGACCATGGTGGCCAGATTTCTGTTGAAAGCGAAATTGAAGTTGGCACAAAATTTGACATTTTCCTACCTCTAAAAAACACAAAAGAATGGAAAAAGAGTATAAAATCCTCCTAACCGAAGATGATGAAAATCTAGGTATGTTGCTTCGTGAATATTTGGAAGCAAAAGGTCTTAAAACTGATTTAATGCCTGATGGCGAAGAAGGTTATAAGGCTTTCATGGCAAATAAATATGACATCTGCATCCTTGATGTGATGATGCCTAAAAAAGATGGATTTTCGTTGGCTAAGGATATCCGAATGGTAAATACTGAAGTGCCTATCATCTTTTTAACTGCAAAATCTCTTAAAGAAGATATTTTCCAGGGGTTCAAAATTGGCGCAGACGATTACCTGACAAAACCTTTCAGTATGGAAGAGTTATTGTTCCGTATTGAAGCTATTTTACGTCGCACCAAAGGGGGAAATGCTGCACAGGAGTTTTACCAGTTAGGTAAGTATAAATTCGATACTCAGAAGCAGCAACTGATAGAAGGTGATAATACCATTAAGCTAACAACCAAAGAGTCGGAATTATTAAAATTATTATGTACAAATGCCAATAAAGTATTGGAACGTAATTTTGCTTTAAAGACGATTTGGGTGGATGATAACTACTTTAATGCACGAAGTATGGATGTTTATATCACCAAGTTACGTAAACACCTAAAAGATGAACCAAGTGTTGAAATTATTAACGTACACGGAAAAGGGTATAAGTTAGTGATGTAATGACATAATGATATTTTGATAGCCGTTTAGCCATAAGTTAAACGGCTTTTTTTGTCTTTCTACTTTTCTTATTTTCGAAGAATAAAATCAACCAATCATGGACAGTTTCAGAACAGAAGTCAATGTGCCATCAAGTGCCCATCCCCTGCAATTTGACGATAAGCTTTTATTTATTGGTAGCTGTTTTGCAACTAATATTGGTGCCTATTTCCAATCCCATTGCTTCAATGCTACAGTTAACCCGTTTGGTGTTTTATACAATCCATTTTCAATTGCTAATTCCTTTGAACGCCTGTTGGATGAACAAGTGTTTACTGAGGATGATGTATTGGAAAAAGATAAGGTTTATCACTCATTCTTCCATCACAGTCAATTCAATGCTAATGATAAAGATGATTTTCTGCAGGTAGTGAATACTTCATTCAATAAGATTGCAGGGCTTCTTAAAAATGTTGATACTATAATAATTACATTTGGAACCTCTTGGGTGTATGAACATAAGCAGTCTGGTATGATAGTATCCAATTGTCACAAATATCCGGCTGCTGACTTTAATCGCTTTCGCTTATCTGTCAATGACATTGTGGAGCGTTATCAAACGGTTTTAGGCCGTATTAAAGATATAAACCCTAAAGTGCAGTTTATATTGACAGTAAGCCCGGTCAGACATTGGAAAGACGGAGCGCATGGTAATCAGTTGAGTAAATCAACTTTGCTGTTGGCTATTGATAAACTCGTGGATGAATTTGACTTTGTTGACTATTTTCCGGCATATGAGCTCTTACTGGATGAGTTACGCGACTACAGATTTTTTGCCGATGATATGCTGCATCCGTCTGAACAGGCCATTGCATTTATCAGATCCAGTTTTATTAACTCACGATTTGACGAAAAAGGGAAGGAGTTACTTGAGAAGTTATCAAAGTTGAATAAAGCAGCCGACCATCGTCCATTTAATATAGCATCAGAAAGTCATCAGACTTTTGTTAAAAAGCACATTGCCAAAGTAGAGCAATTTCAGAAACAGTACCCTGCATTAAACCTATCGGAGATTCTTCTTAAGTTCACAAAGCAATTAAAATAAAAAAAGCGACTATAAAAGTCGCTTTTAATATTCTTTATGGTTGTACTAATTAACCAATAACTTCTTTGTATTGCTCAGCTGATAGTAAGTCTTCTAACTCAGCAGTGTCAGCAATTTGTACTTTAATCATCCAACCACCTTCAAATGGCTCCTTGTTTACAAGGTCAGGTTGATCTTCTAACTCAGCGTTAACCTCAATTACTTTACCAGTAATAGGCATGTATAAGTCAGACACTGTTTTTACGGCTTCAATTGTTCCGAAAACTTCTTCTTTGTCTAACTCTTCGTCTTCTGTTTCAATTTCAACAAAAACGATATCGCCCAACTCTCCTTGAGCAAATTCTGTAATACCAATGGTTGCTACATCACCATCAATTAAAACCCATTCGTGGTCCTTTGTATACTTTAGATTTTCAGGTACATTCATGATTGAACGATTTATTTTAATTACGATGATTCAAATGTAAAGAATTTATTAAAATAATTCTATGACAAAAGTATTAACTAAAAGTTATATAGAATTGCATGATTTTGTTAAGTTGTTGTAAATTAGTGGTTAGGGGTTTTTAAGAGCTTAAAAACCCTAATAAAAATCATAAATAAAAGTTCGAACAAGAATTACTGTTTGCTGTTGTAATAACCTTGGGTCAATATTAAATTTCGACCTCAGCTTAAAAAGCTGCTTAATACAGTTTGAATTATTGTGCTAATGAGAATCGGAAACTTACACCAAAATTAGAGTTGGTGATAGGATACGATAGTGAGACGTACGGATTGTTAATATTTGTGTCGTAGAATAACTGCATATTAAAGCGATCACTCAAGGCATAATCGGCTGTGAACTTGACCTTAGTAATTTTCTGACCGGATGTTAACTGGTCATATTCTTCCTGAATTTTTCGAATAAAGCTGATGTTATCAACAATGGAGAAGTCAGCACGAAGGTTTAGGTCATTGCTTACCGATTTCTGCTTGCTGCCTTTACCAAATATCAGGTTCATCTTGTCAAAACGATAGCCCAATCCAATAACAATCTCATCATTATAGTTTTCAATAACCTGGTTATTACCCATGCTGAGACTAAGTGTTCTGGCTTTTTTGATCTCTGCTCTTGTTGTGATTGAATTTGTCCAGGTAATATTCACCCCAATTAACGGATTAAACTGTTCAGTGATGGTAATGGCATTTACATCATATTCAGTGATTGGACCGTCAGCAAACTCAGGAGTTCGCGAGATATAGGCTCCCATGTTGTAGGTAGAACGATATCCGTGGGTCAGATCAAATGACTTAATCACCTTTTTAAATGCTTTGACACGCGATAATCCATCGTAGGTAAGACGCCAGTTAGGTTGTATCTTTGACAGTCCGGGAAATTGCTCTGTAAAAATAGAGTTCGCACTTTTTCCTGAATAGGCAGCTAAAAATGCAGGTATAAGAACTTCCTGACTATTTTCGTCATAAGCGCCGCCTAATCTGTTCATAATTATCTGGCGATTATTCTTAAATTCTTCAAATACATCATAATCTAACACACCACTTCTTGAAGGCTTGTTAAATGCCGTTCTGAAAGCATTAAAACTCATTGAGAAGCGCCCGTTGGCAGTTCGTCCATTGGCGGTAGAGATACCTCCGATGTAATATTCATTAATGTTACGCTCGTAACTTCTGTCTGCATTTAAATCAATACGCAATCCACGTATTGGCTCCAGTGTTATTTTGATAGAGAAGTCATTGCCATGTGTCATTACATATGGATTGACCATTGTTGTATCTGTTGTAAGCCATCCGTTGTTAGCAGCATCCACTGCAAAATTTCTATCTTGCCAGCCAAGAATAAATGGTAGTCCGGGTGCTGTAAAACCAGCTGAAGTTCCCATGAAATTAGCATCCTGCTTATAACCCGGAAGAATGGTTCCGTTTTGTTCTGAGTAGGATAGGCTGATATTTTTGGTTGACGTCAGTAACAGGGCTGAATAATCTAATACCTTTTGGAATGGCGAATTATTCTCAGTTACTGTTCCTGTCACCATAATACGGGCATTGTCCACTGACTTTTCAGGGGTGAACTCAACCTTATTCTTGCCAACAGTAGTTATTTTCCCACGTACCGGCTTACCGGTTGCGTCAAAAATGCGAACAGATGTGTCGCTTGTCTTCAATTTATGATTGATTATCAGCGTTTCATCTTTTTCCAGCTTCACATTGGCTTTATTATAACGCACAGTTCTTTTACCATCTTTTTTGCTACTTGTTCTTCTGCGCGATGAGCGGTATTTCTTATCCAGCTCATTCAGGTAATCAGACTTTTTATACAAGGTGGTCATGTTTAACTGACCATTACCCTGAATAACGTTTGAGTTACGGATTGTATTTCCCCAATCAGGAGTTGATACACCTGGTTCTTCTTTTAACTGCGCCTGAGCCTGCCATTGGTACATACCTCTGTACTGAATATTGGCAGAAGTAAAATCAAGTAATGGCACTTTGTTAATTGGAATGGTATAGCTTACATCAAAGTTGTGCTGATATGTTGTTGTACGACCCATGCTTTGAATGTTGCGCCACACTTCATCACGCCACTCATAATAAGCATCACGATCACGATCTTTATTAACAGCACCTTCCGGTTCATCAATGCGGGCGTTCGTAATGGCTTTAAAGTTAAGCTTCAAAGATTTTGTCAGATTGTAACGCATATCGAAGTAGCGGTTCCAGTCAAAATCTTTCGATACAGTCAACTCCGGACTAATAGGCGATCCGGTATTATTTCGTAGTTGTATTTCACGATACTGTCGGTCAAACTCCCATCGATATGAGATTTGATTAGGAAGATAGTAGAAGTTAAAATCACGAATCAGAGCTAAATGATTACTCTTAATGCCCTTTTTAAATGGTTCTACGGCCTTAGGTCGTGCATTGTAATTGTAGGCCAGAATACCGCGGTAATTCTTGTCTGTAGAATGGTCGGTTTCAACATCGTGTCTGGTTGTTTCATTATAGGAATATGTTGCCGATATATTAGAGGGGCTGTAGAAGTGCACCTTATCTTTTTTAGGGATCAGTTTCACATTGGTGAAGTTGACACTTTTACGTTTAATCACATTTTGCGACATTTCCTTAATGGAATCCCTTGCTGCTTCATTTTCGGCATTGTCCAGAGCTACTTCCAACGGAATATCTGGATCAAGCGGATAATATTTTGGGCTGGCTACTGATTTAGAATAACCCATATAGAATGGAACACTTAAAGCCGATTCAGGACCTAATAGTTTGCCCAGCTCCAGGTTGGTTGCTATGTCATACTGGTAAAAGTCTTCCTGGCTACGCTCCTGTACGTTTTGATCAATGCTACCCCAACCAATGGTGCTTCTTTTACCGGCAACAGAAACATTACCTAAATCAGCCAGTTTAACCGACATACGGGCATTGGCTGCCCAACCGCCTTCTTCGTTAAAGTCTGTCAGGCGTAATTCGTTCATCCATACTTCAACAGATTTGCTTTGAGAACCACGTGTGCGAACCCCCATGGTTATCGTACGGATATTACTTAAGTTAGGATTACCCTTAACCGAAACGAAGTTTGTTGGATTATCAGGGTCAGGCATTATATATACCTGGTTGAATGAAATGGTTGAGCCCTCTACGCGTTTTTCATCATTTCGGCGCAATTTAACCGTTTGGAAAAGGTCAAGAGGAACGTTCATCTCATTTTCTTCGGGCCAGACTTTATAGCGATCTTCTAAGATATTATTATCGTAATCCCCTTTAGGCGTTAACTTAAGCGGAATTTCATACTCATAATAGTTGTCGTTGTAATCACTACCCACACGAATAAAGGCCATCATTTCATTATCAAACAAGCCCTGATCATCCACATCTTCGGCGTGGATAAACATTTTCATACGCTGGTATTGGCGAATGTCGATGCTAACATTCTTATAAACTGCACGAGCATCACCACCACCCAGATCCTGTACTTTTAATAATAAAGATTGCTCATTCAGCTCTCTCAACTGCGGGTTAGCCGGATCAATTACCCGGTCAATTCCTGGAGGCAATACATAATTGACAGGCGTCTTTTCTGAACTTTCTTCAATGTTTACAACAGATACCTCAAACTGAGTATTGGCATTACTGGCAGTGTTTTCGTATAATGATTCATTAAACTTGCGCCAGTCTCCTTTTACAAGATCAAGGGTCGCCATACGCAGGATGGTAGTATCCTTAAAACCACGCATGAACATACGCATAAAGCGGATGCTTCGTAAATCTTTAATGTTACCTATTGCTCTTCTGTCCGCATCATTCTGGATAGGGATTCGGAAAAGGAACCAATCTGCTTTAATACCATCATTATCAGCTACCCCTTCTGTATTATCAATACCTAACCGGCTGTCAACAATAAATTTGTTCGCTTCAACACTCATGGTCTTTTTTGAGATTGGTATCTCGTACTGGAAGTAGCTTTCGTGCTCACTTAAAGTGTTGTCATTATTGATGTCTTCCATGTCAGGCGTATTTTTACCTGCACGCTTGGTGCCATCGCCTTCAAATTCTGATGGGAGTGAATTGCCTTCCGGACTATTGAAGTTTTTATAGCGATCAAGGATGCTGACTTCATTCTCATCATGGGAGCCACCTAAATAATACAGGTAATCATCCGATGCAGGATCCTCCATTAATTTATCCAGGGCAGCTTGCGATAAATCAGCACCCATACTTTCGATAATGTCAAGGAACGGATATGGGTTTTTGCGATAGAAATAACGCTCTGAAGCCGAGCTCATACCATTTAAACCGACATCCTGCTTCACTCGCGATTCAGGATCAGTGCTAACAAAACCATTGCTTAAGGTTTGCTTTCTTGATACATATCCCCATTCTGTTGAATCCACATCAAAAGGTTCTCCTGCAGCCGGCAGACCTTGCTCAAAGGACTTGCGGGCATCACGCAAAATATCTTCCGAAATATTACCCAGGTTAAAGTAGATGGTACCGTCGTTTTCCTCCAGGTCATCATCGTAGACATAGGGGTCCATCATCCAGAATTCGATGTATTCGATGTTGGCAGCTTCAAAGTCATTCACATCAATATCGCGCATCATACCACCCCAGCGTTGCTCCGGCTCTTTAAGTGTTCCGTCGTAGTTGATACCGTGGCCATGCTCACTTGCTGATAATGCTCCTGCGTCAAAGTTATACGGGCCACGTTCATCAGGGTAGAATGCTATGTTTAAAACCGGCATATTGGTAGGTTGACCATAGGCTGCCTCTCGGTTTGGAAAAATTTCCTGTTCGTAGACCTGTCGTACAAAGTGATTTTTTTGCTGATCCTCATCACCTCTGATATGACCAGGTGTCTGTGTGCTGGTACGGGTGAATAAAGGGTCTATTGTATACCAGGCAAAACGTGCCCTGTTAATACCGTATTCAAGGTTGTCGATTAAAGCCGCTTCGGGGAAGATATCCTCTTGTCCCTGCGGAGTACTGGCCAGCTGCCAGGCCAGCCAGTTACGCATGTCGTATGGTACCCGTGTGCCTTCAAAGTCATCAATATACGATGTTCCTGATTCATCAATTACTTTAGGGTGCCCCGGTAGTAATTGAGCAAATTCACCTTCAAATGTCACACTTGACATTTCTTTGGTCTCGACCAGTGGTAATTTGTCAATTAATTCGGTAATGCCCATAGACTCTGTATAGAAGGAGGTATTTAATCCCCATATGGTGTTGGCAATAGGCTCATCGCCAATGTTTACTTTTTGTGTAAGAGGACGTTCGCGCAAGTGCATTAATGTACCACCAATATTGAAGTTTTCATTGAACTGGTAGTTCAGGTGTGTACCCATCAGTGTTTTTGTTTGAAGGGCAAACAAGGACTGATTTTCCAACGAAACCTGAATAGGCGTACCTGAAGAAAGAATACCCTGGTTGATGATGCGAACACGTCCTAATGTATAGTCCACTGTATAGTCCTGATTCTCCACCAGCTTAATTCCTCCGGCCGTTACAATAACCGAACCTTGTGGAATGTTCATGGCGTTTAACGATATTTCGGAGCCAGAGCTGGATTTAAAACGACCTTTCAGTTTGTATTTATTAACAGCAGCATCTTGCTCTGCATTTATTTGCGTGTCGTCATACAGCGATTGGAAAACATACTTTTTATAAAGCGGATCATTTTCATCATTTTCATCAAGACCCAATACCTCTTGCATGTTTTTTCCAAAAGGCTCCAGAACCGGGAAGATGATACGTCCGTTATCTGGTTTGATGGTCAGGTTATCAACGTAGTCAAAAATACCGTCGGGCTGGTAATCGTTATTGGTATTCAGGTTATCCAGATTCATTAAACGAATAAACAGTTGCCCCAATACATCTTCAGGTCCTTCGGGCAGGTAATTGATGTCGCCCCCTGTGCTATCGTTGGTATATGTCACATTTAAGATGAAATCTTCACGATTAACCTGGTAGGCATTAATCGAGTAGATGTTTTTCATCATCAGGTCCCAGGTAGGACTCGGTTCTTCTACTCCACCTACTATATATTTACCTGGAGACAGGTTGGTTGGTTTAAGTAGTTTTAGATAAAGTGCGTTTTCGGCTTCATTTTGTGTGTTGGTAAATTCACCAACCGTGTAGGTTTGCCCCTGTAGTGTGTATTCGTAGGCCACACACAATACTTCATCGGCATTAAGCGAAGTGTTAAGAGAGATGTAACCCAGTTTTGGCTGGATTGAATATTCAGTATCAGAAAGTTTACGGGCGTTTTCAAGTTTTTCGTATTCAAGCGCATTTTCAATTACTCCGTCTAGTGTTGCCGTTACCTGGTTAATATTACGCACAGCCACATAGGTGGTGTTCATTTCATTATACAGGTTGTTGGCATTGTTACGTGGAGATACTCCGTTTTGACCGCCCCAGAGGCTTTTGTTAAATGTATTTCCTGCGTTTTCACCCAGATCGACAAAACCAACTACGTTACGTGATTCATCCATATCACTGCGATTGTTGGTTACCCATACTTCAACGCGGGTAATATTAACAGCACTATTAATAAGCGGTAACCTTTCCAGGGCTTTGTTATAATTGTCTCTAAAGTATTTACTCAGGAAGAAGTGTCTGTTGCGATCATAC
>JAKSBD010000098.1 GCA_022361295.1 Bacteroidales bacterium | reverse complement strand
TGAAAGAGAGATAACATATTCTCCCTGGGCAGGCACCTTAATGCCCAGTGGAATTGCCCTCGCTTCATCTAACGCAGAATAAGAATCAATGGTCATCTCTTCATCATAATTAATACTGTACAGTTCAAAATGATTTGCATATGACGGAGCAAAACGCTTTTTAGAATCATACATATCAATTTCATCTGTCGCATCGGCATTGAATGCCACAACAAACTCATCTGTTCTTTCGCCGTTAATACCCACCAAACGAACAACTGTCTGATCAACTGATACACTTCCTTTAAGGTATGTGGTTGCGTTATGCGTTCTTGCTGAAGCCGGTATTGAAACCGTACCCATTGGTCCGGCATCAACTCTTACCCAAAATGCCTGATTGGAAGGAATGACTGCCGGAGATATATCTGACAGGTTAGTTCCCAGCAATGCATTTCCATTGTATGTTCCATAGATTGACTGATCATTCAACCAGATCCAGAAGGCATTTAATAACCCTGATGATCCTACACCAGTCCAGTCAATTGAACATGGATAAGGATTACCTACTAATTCCCATCCGTAAGGATTTTTAGCAGACTGATTAGCATCGTATGAATAACTGGCAGCATTATTAATTGCACCACTGAATATCATATCTGTACTTGACCAGCTTCTGTACCCCCTTGCGGCGGTTAGGGTTTCGCTTGACCCTATTTGTGAGAATGTACCTGTTGGTGTATCCCATACCTGAATACCACCGTTGATGTTCATATTACTTTCGCTGGCTCCTGAAACAGGAGATGAAATATAATACCATTTTGACGGTAATGATGAAGCATTCTGCTGAATCTGCACGTTACTTGGTACAATTATGCTCAAGCTACCTTCGTTTAGCAAGGAAGCATTGCCCGGATCTGCATAGGAAGATTCCATAATAAAGGCACCTGTAACTGTTAAACTACCGGTAGATGAAATTTCAAGGCTGGCACCAGCTTCAATAACAATATCACCCACATTATTTTCAGGAAGACTGCTGGTTATAACCGGCATTACAGCTCCCGGATTAGCACTTAAATCTGCAGGGATACGAACATTTAATCCTGATGAATAAGGTGCCGACCAGTTATCATCATTATTCCAGTCGCTTGATTCTGAACCATCCCATACAATGTAACTTGTTGTTGTAAAGTTAAACTGGTAGACAGGCAGTACCTGCTCATTACCCAAATAATCTTCCACTAAATCTAAAACAACAGTATATAAAGTATTGCCATCAAAAGGCGTAATTGGCGATACTGTAATAATATCCTTATTGGCATTAATGGTCGCATTAAAGTTGGTAAATCCAGGAATGGTAATTAAATCCTTCACATTTGTATCATCAATGGTAGAGCCATCCAGGTTACGAATTGGCTCATCATAGGTAATAACAATATTTGAGGTAATTGAAATATCAGTTGCGCCATTAACCGGGCTGGTCGATTGTACTACAGGAGCATCACGCTCAACCGTTGTAAAAGTAGTTGTTCCTATTTCAGAATCAAGGCCACTATCTGATGTAGCAACAAAGAATACGTAATAGGTTGTTGGGCTTGAATCGATTCCTGTAATATCAAGTGATTCGCTAAACGGGGTATCTGCAGTCATTGTTCCCGGAGTAGCTGAGTTTTCAAATAAAGCAGCATCTCCATTCTGATCAACACCGGCTTTTATCTGTGCAAGTGAAGGTGTATTGGAATTGGTGGTTACAATATAACAATAGGTACCTGCTTTATCTGTCTGACCAACAATATCAACATTGGTAGGTGATAAGTTTTGAGTTAACGGATAACCTGTAGCCCATACAGGAGCGCCCAGTGTGGTAAACTGCCAGTCTGTCGAAGATAAAATACCACTAAACAATTCCCCACTTGAAGTAGACTCAATCAAGTCTCCTGGTATAATTACATGGTATAAAGTATTAACATCTAAAGTTGTATAAGGTGTAATAGTCAAACGATTGGTTGCATTCCCGTTTGTTCCATCAAAACTTAAATTCCCATCAATAAAACCTGGTCGTACATAAAACTCATCAATAAGTGTACCGCCCTGACGAAGTAAAATACTATAATTAAGAGCTGGATCAATAAATCCAACATCCTGATTAAACTCTAAACGTAGCAACGGATTAACTGATACATCTGTCGCATTTTGAGTAGGATCGTAACTCGATATACCAAGAGGCACTGCTGTTGTAAAAGACAATTCGGCTCCACTGCCTAAATGTATATCAACAAATGGAGGTGGAGGGGTATTATCTACTTCATACAAATAGGCTGAAAAAAAGTACTCAGTATTGCTGTTTAGTGTAACATCAGTCGCTAAAGGAAAAGTAGCGCTGGTTACGCCTGTAGTGTTGCTACTTCGCATATTGTACTGGTAATGATTAGCAGCAGGTCCGTAATAATAAACCACATAATAAGATTTCCCGGCATCTAAACCGATGGCCGAAGAATTTAATGTAGCTCCATCAATAGTGATGTTTGTTGCGGCCTCAGTAGTGATACTCGTTGAAACAGAAAGAGTAGTAAAAGACAATTCAGCGCCTCCATCTAGATAAATATCATTAAAAGGTGGTGGAGGAGTATCATCAACTTCGTATAAATAAGCTGAAAAAAAGTATTCTGTATTACTGTTTAGTAAAACGTCAGTTACTAAAGGAAAATTAGCAGTTGTTGAACCGGTAACATTACTACTTTGCATAGTGTACTGGTAATGATTAGCAGCAGGTCCGTAATAATAAACTACATAATACGATTTCCCCGCATCCAAACCTGATGCCGAAGCATTTAAGGTAGCACCATCTGCTGTGATGCTTGTTGCCATATCAGTACTAACACTTTGCGTCCACCCAACACTACTAAAGCCTATAAAAAGAATTAAACCTAAAACAGCGTATATTTTTTTCATAATCTTATATTTTCCTAAGCCTTAAAACAATCCGAAAGATACTAAAATGCATCCAACCAGAGCACAGTTGTTTTGTTAAACACAGAGAAGGTTAATATTCTTTGACGAATACCAACATTATCATTGTAATTAGGCAAATTTAATTGATAAGTGACAGACTTGTCAAGTAATCGTAATGCTCACCCTCTGCTATTTTATTAAATAAAAAGCCATTTTCCTCAGCCTTTTGTGCCAACAGTGCAGGATCGATAAACAACCACTCAAAAGGAGCTGTTTTATGGGTTCCATACTGCATGGTGTACATAACCTCCCCGTAATACTGCTCTTCAGGAGCATGGCAGTAACTGTCCTCATCAATATACAGATAGCGCAAATCTGAGCTATCCAGTATTAGTTTACCACCTGGATTTAATAATTGTTTCACTTTAGCAAAGAAAACCGGTAAATGATCAATGGCAGCTGCCAGCCCAATGCCGTTCATCATCAGCAGCAAGGTATCAAACTTACCTTCGGGCTCAAAGGTGTAAAAGTCATCGTTTATGATCTTTTGCACTCCTCTTTGCCTGGCTACCTGGCAACATCCGTATGAAGTATCGAGTAGTGTTACATCAATTCCCTTCTTTTGTAACTCAAGGGCATGCGAACCAACTCCTCCGCCAACATCTAATACTTTTCCTGTGCAATGATTTAAAGCCTTTTGTTCCAATGGTGGCATTTGGCTAAAATCTCTGAACAGGTAATCTACCGGAATAACATCATCTTCAACAATATTTGATTGTACTTTTATTTCCAGTCCCCGCTTTCCGCTTAAATAATCAAGAGCCGCCTGCCCTAAAGGATCGTTATTTCTTTCTTCTCCCATATCAAAAATGTGTGTTACAAAAGTAGAATTTAGAAAAATGATTACCAAGTTGTTCAGTAAGGCATCAATACCAGCTTAATGGAGTCTGACAAATGCCTCAATCATTGGCAAACAGTTTTAAAAAAACTAAAACCATAATATCAGGACATAAAAAAACTGCCTCACGAAATGCTGAGACAGTTTACTTACTTTATTTATCTTTCTGCTTAAAAGTTCAGTTCTTTAAGTCCTTTAATGGTTTCTTCCGGATTAGCTGATTTAAAAACATAACTTCCGGCTACTAATACATCTGCACCTTTTTCAACCAACTGAGCAGCATTGGTATTATCAACACCACCATCAACCTGTATAAGCGCACGGCTGTTTTTCTTTAGAATAAGCTCTTTTAACTGCTCCACTTTGTTATAGGTATTCTCAATAAATTTTTGTCCACCAAAGCCAGGGTTTACCGACATCAAAAGTACCAAATCCAGCTCTGCAACAATATCTTCCAAAACAGAAATGGGCGTATGCGGATTAAGCGTTACTCCAGCCTTCATATTATTGGCATGAACCGTTTGTACAGTACGGTGCAAATGGGTACTCGCCTCATAATGCACATTAAACAGATCTGCCCCTGCATTTTTAAACGTTTCAATATAGCGCTCTGGCTGAGTAATCATTAAATGCACATCAAAAGGCTTTTTAGCCAATGGTTTAATGGACTCTAACACAGGAATACCAAATGAAATATTAGGTACAAATACACCATCCATGATATCAAGGTGAAACCAATCTGCTTCACTGTTATTAATTAACTCGATATCCTTTTTGAGGTTGCTAAAATCTGCTGCCAGTAACGATGGCGCGATAAGATGTTTCATTGCCCGATTGCTTGTTTTATCAATAAAAAAATGTGCTGCAAAAGTACAACACATTTATTTATATCTCTATGATATTTAACACATTTTAAATAGCACTAAAAGCTCTACTAATTTATCACCATACTATTGACCTAAGAACGAACGCAGTATTTTACTTCGGTACGTGTTCTTCAGGCGTTTAATGGCCTTTTCCTTAATTTGTCTTACACGCTCACGGGTTAAGTTAAATAGTTTACCTATTTCTTCTAAAGAGTATGGTGGTTCGCCACTTAATCCATAGTACAATTTGATGATATCTGACTCGCGAGTGGAAAGTGTAGCCAATGATCGATCAATCTCCTGACGCAATGAATCATCCAGCAAATGAGTATCAGGGCTTAAGGAATCATTGGATAACAACACATCGTATAAAGTATTATCCTCATCCTTTTTTAATGGGGCATCCATTGATACATGGCGCGATGATACTTTTAAGGCCTCTTTCACTTCTTTAGGCGCAATTTCAAGAATCCTGGCAATTTCATCAGCAGTTGGTTCGCGCTGAAAATCCTGCTCTAATCTTGAGAACGCATTGTTAACCTTATTAATAGAACCAATTTTATTTAATGGTAATCGAACAATACGAGCCTGCTCTGCCAATGCCTGAAGTATTGATTGACGAATCCACCAAACAGCATAACTAATAAACTTAAAGCCTCGTGTTTCATCAAAACGCTGAGCTGCCTTTATCAATCCCAGATTACCTTCGTTAATAAGGTCAGGAAGACTTAAACCCTGATTTTGATATTGTTTGGAAACAGAAACAACGAATCGCAAATTGGCATTAATCAAACGCTCTAAAGCCTTATTGTCGCCCTGTCTTATTTTCTTGGCCAGCACTACTTCCTCATCTGCATTCAGAAGCTTTACTTTACCTATTTCGTGCAAATATTTGTCGAGCGAAGGCGTTTCGCGGTTGGTTACCTGCTTTGTAATCTTAAGTTGTCTCATATCAAATCAGTTATGTATGGTCTTGGCTAATAATAACAACGTCGGGATTAAGATTTTTGTTTAATGCTACTTTAAAAATGCATTTTTTTTATCGACTTACAAAGTGATTGATAGCTAAAAAAATAAGGTCGATCTATTAATTTGACGAATATGTTTTGCGAGAAGATAAACTTTCCATACATTTGCATGAATCATAGTTGACGCCTGTCAGGTTGTCAATCCTAATTTTACTTTCGAGTACTTATAATTCAGAATACAAATAAATCCAAAAAGGTATTTCTTAAAATATTGTTTCTATAGTTATGTATGATATACTAGAACTAAACAAAAAGTTATTGACCGAATTACGTCAAATAGCTAAAGAGCTTAATGTTAAGCGTGTTGAATCCTTTAAAAAACAGGATTTGATTTACAAAATCCTTGACGAACAAGCTATTCAGGTTTCTGGCGATAAAAAAGCTAAAAAAGACAAGCCTGCCGAGAAGAAACCTCGTACTAAACGTCCACGTACCCAACGAAATGATGGTCCTATTGCTTCATCTGTAAAATCGAAAGTAGCTGAAGCAGCTGATGCCATTAACGATAAAGCAGAAGAAAAAGAACCTGCTAAAGAAGCTCCAGCAGCTAAGAAAGAAGTCAAAAAAGAGGTTAAGAAAGAAGTTAAAAAGGAGGTTAAAAAAGAACCTGTTAAAGAGACTAAGGCAAAACCTGCTGTTGAAAAAGCTCCTGTTGAAGAAAAAAAAGAGGTTAAAGAACAGGTTGAAGAAAAAACAGAATCTCCGCGTGAATTTAAACGACGTGATGATCGCGACAATAGAGATAATCGTGATAATCGTGATAACCGTAGTCGTGACAATCGCAACCAGGATGACAAACGTCGTTTCCAGAACCGCGACAACAGACGTCACGGTGATCGTAAAGACGATAAGCAATATGAATTTGAAGGCATTATTTCAGCATCGGGTGTATTGGAAATTATGCCTGACGGATATGGCTTCCTGCGCTCATCTGACTACAACTATTTAAATTCACCAGATGATATATATGTATCTCAGTCACAAATCAAGTTGTTTGGCTTAAAAACAGGTGATAGTGTATTAGGTACTATTCGTCCTCCAAAAGAAGGCGAAAAATATTTCCCTCTAATTAAAGTAGAGCAAATTAACGGACGTGAACCTGCATTTGTGCGCGACCGTGTGCCATTTGACCACTTAACGCCAATTTTCCCTGATGAGAAGTTTGATCTGACTACAGGCCCTAAAGCCAATCTATCATCACGTGTGGTTGATATGTTCTCACCAATTGGTAAAGGTCAGCGTGGTTTGATTGTAGCACAGCCTAAGACCGGTAAAACTGTTCTTTTAAAAGATGTGGCTAATGCCATTGCCGCTAACCACCCCGAGGTATATATGATCATTCTGCTGATTGATGAGCGCCCGGAAGAGGTAACTGACATGGCACGCAGCGTTAATGCCGAGGTTGTTTCATCTACATTTGATGAGCCTGCTGAACGCCACGTAAAAGTAGCCAACATCGTATTGGAGAAAGCAAAACGCATGGTTGAATGTGGTCATGATGTTGTTGTGCTCCTTGACTCAATAACACGTTTGGCCCGTGCTTACAATACTGTTTCACCTGCTTCAGGTAAAGTATTATCAGGTGGTGTGGATGCCAACGCCCTTCACCGTCCAAAACGTTTCTTTGGTGCTGCTCGTAACATCGAGAAAGGTGGTTCATTAACCATTATTGCTACTGCATTAACAGAAACAGGTTCTAAAATGGATGAAGTGATCTTTGAAGAATTTAAGGGAACCGGTAACATGGAGCTTCAATTAGAGCGTAAGTTATCTAATAAGCGTATCTTCCCTGCTGTTGATGTTAACCTTTCAAGTACACGTCGTGAAGATCTGTTGATTGAGCCGGATATGATGAACCGCATCTGGATTTTACGCAACTACTTATCTGATATGACCGCTGTAGAAGCAATGGAGTTCTTGCATGACAGAATGCGCAAGACCAACTCCAACGAAGAATTCTTGATTTCAATGAACGATAACTAAATCGATCATATAAAATAGTAAGAACGGGATGTCATTTGGCATCCCGTTTTTTTTGAATGGGTACCGCACCGACGGGAAGTCATACTTGAGCGACGGGAAGGGCAATATGACCGACGGGAAACCATCCTTAGGCGACGGGAAGGGCTACCATAACGACGGGAAAGGCTAATACCCCGACGGGAAGCCATACTTGAGCGACGGGAAGCACAATATTGCCGACGGGAAGGGTGTTTGACCGACGGGGAATTGAATATCTGTCATTTAGCTGTTGAGCTACGAACTGTTATAATTGAATATTCCCCACCCATATCATTGAACATCTTTGATTCTCTGGTTATATTTGGTTGTTTTTTATAACGAAGCATCAACGCAAATAAATGAAATGATAAGCCGCAGTTGGTTTAACAAGCAGAAAAGTTGTTACTTAGAAATAAAACTTTTAACAGATGAAGCATATAGCCATATTTTTAGCGGAAGGATTTGAAGAAGTTGAAGCCTTAACTCCTGTTGATGTATTAAGAAGAGCTGAGTTAAAGGTCACAACAATTTCAATAACCAGTAACAAAGAAGTTTGTGGGTCTCACAACATTACTGTTTTGGCCGATCAAACATTTGAATCAACAGATTTCAGCCAATTCGATGCCATTGTTTTACCAGGGGGCATGCCGGGAACCAATAAACTGAATGAACATGCTGAACTAAAGAAAATAATACTACAGTTTGCCAATGAAGGTAAATTGATTGGGGCCATATGTGCAGCGCCACTCATACTTGGCGAACTTAACCTGCTTGATAAAAAAGAAGCCACTTGCTATCCTGGATTTGAAGAACGCCTGAAAGGCGCAACCATTTCAAAACAGGCATCTGTTAAAGATGGACAAATTATAACAGCCAATGCCATTGGTGCTGCCATGCAATTCTCATTAAATCTGGTGACTGAGTTGTGCGGTAAGCAGGTATCCGATAAACTGGCGCTTAAGATGCTTGTCAGACAATAAAAAAATAGGACATCAAGCCGTTGCCTGTGTCCTATTTACTAACCTAACCCAAATCTATGAAAAAAATCTATCAGGTAAACTCCAATTAGCATGCCAAAAATCCTGATTATCAGTTATCAAAAGTTAAATTGGATTTTCAATTGTTAATTAGGAACTTTATTACCCAAAACATAAGACCTGTAAACCATCATGATCAAACGCCTCACATACTGTTTACTCATCATGAGTTTCTACATGATGAATATTACCGGCCAGAACCTCAAGTTTAAATCCTTTAAAACAGATGATGGTCTTTCCGGCAGCACCGTATCATGTTTCTACAAGACCAAAAACAACCTCTTGTGGATTGGAAGCGATAAAGGCATTGATTTATTCACAGGGCGCGATTTTATCCCTTTAAAAAATTTCATTGCAGACTCCGTCAGTCATACTCAAGTACCTGTAACTTCTATGGTTGAATTGCAAAAAAATAGTATTTGGGCCGGTACATGGGGCGATGGGATATTTAATGTTAATATTGAAACCGGCGAATACAAACACTACCGGGCAGAAAGTAATCTGAACAGCCATACCATAAGTGATAATTATATTAATTGCCTCAAGGTTTTTGAAGAGCAACTGTGGATAGGCACCAATTATTGCTTAAGTCAAAAAAGTGGTGACCAGTTTATTCATTATACTTTTGAAGAAGTTTTGACCAAAGGCATTCCCGACATAAGAGCCATTGTTCCAAAGTACAGACACCTTCTAAGCATCTTCACCAATGCGGGTGAAATAATTGAATTAAACACACAAACCGGGACATACCACAAAGTAGCAGATATCAAGGCGCCCATTAAAAACATTACCTGTATCGAAAAAGATAAGGAAAACCGCTATTGGATAGGTACTGAGTACAGCGGTTTAATCCTTCTTGATGAAAATTACCAGTTAATTAACCCGGCCTCTTCACTGGTTGATCAGCTCTCAAATTCCCATCTGTCTGATATTGTTGCCCACCCCGAACACGGTATATTCATTAGTTCGGATGGTGGTGGATTATATATCGTTAATCCGGCGAATTACAGCTTCAAACGCATCCGGCATTCCTATGCCAATACCCATTCATTAACAAGCAATCAACTCGAAAGTCTTTATTTTGATTCAGATGGATTGTTATGGGCCGGCTACTTTAAAGGCGGATTCAGCACATCAATGTATGAATCAGATGGTATTGAGCATATATATAAGACACAGGAAAATAATGGCCTTTTACCCAACAAAAACGTCAACTGCTTTGCTGAAGATTTTAAAAACAACATATGGGTGGGAACAGAATCCGGATTAGCAATATTTGATAATGATTTCAAACCTGCCAAACAAACCTTGTTTCAAAAAAAGATCATAAATGAACTGAAGGAGCTACCTGTCACGTCCTTATCGTCGTCTAAGAATCATGAAAAAATATATGCAGGCACCTACAATAACGGACTATTCGTTATTGACCTGAAGCAAAACAAGATAACTAACCATCACACAGCCAACTCTGACCTTGAAAGCAATTTCATTCGCGACGTAAAAGAGCTTAACGACGCCCAGGCATATGTGGCAACTGTTGATGGTGGCTTTTATAAATACAAAAATGAGCGTTTTGAAAAGGTGAAAGTCTACTTTGCAGACAAGTATGAGATTCAGGATTTTTTCCATATTGAATTAATTAATAACGAAAAGCTTTGGTTATCCAGTGCCGGGAAAGGTGCTTTACGCATTAGTACACCAAGCGGTTCGGGTGAGGTGTTTGAATCCATACTATCCACCATTTGTTACAGCTCATGCATTAATGCTGATTCCAGTACTTTTATTGCAACCAATAAAGGCATATTTAAATACGATAAAGCATCCAATACCTTCAAGGCTCTGTACTCAGGCAGAGATGCTATTGACTTTTATGGTATAATTGAAGTTAGCCAACCCTATTTATGGATAAGCAGTTCTTCTGGCTTACATCGCTTTAACAAAAACACCAATCTTCTGGAAACAGTTTCAAGCCCTAATCTTCAGAGTAAAGAATTTAATCCGGGTGCTTTTTACAAACGCCATAACGGTCAATTACTCTTTGGCGGAACAAATGGATTCAACATTATTTCAACCGACCAATTTTCAGCAAATACAAAGCCTGGCAATCTGTTTATAAGCGAATTAAAGATATATAATACGTCCATTAAACCACGGCAGCAATATGATGAACATCAAATCATCAGCAAGCAAATAAACTATACTAAAGAGTTAAGGCTGTCACACAATATTGATTTGTTTAGTATTCGGGTTGAGGCCATAGACTATTACAGCCAAAGTACCGGGATTGCCTATACGATAAGTAAAAACGGAAATCAAAGTGAGATCTTTTATACTGATGGTGAAATTCCATTTGTGAATATGCAGCCTGGCAAGTATAAACTTAAAATCTATCCGGCTCATTCGTCAAATGGCATAATCAACAATACAGCGTCGAAAGAAATTACTATTGTTAAAGAAGCTCCCTGGTGGCAATCATACTGGTTGTTCGCAGCTCTGTTCCTTTCTATCATCAGTATAATCCTGGCACTCCACCTTCTTAGAATAAGAGAGTTAAGAAAGGCAAAAAGGACACTTCAGAAGAAGGTAACAGAACGCACAGCTGCTTTATTAAGTCAAAAAGAGCGGCTCCAGTATCAAAAAAACTCTTTACAGGAAATGCTGGCCCAAAATAAAAAACTGGAGTCTTTTAAAGAGAGTATTATCAACATGATTGTTCATGACTTAAAAAACCCGCTAAATGGTATTATAGGATTATCATCCCTTAATGAAGCTGAATACCTCGAACATATTAACAGTGCCAGTCGCCAAATGCTTTGCCTTGTTGAAAATATACTTGATGTACGCCGCTATGAAACCCATTCTTTGAAACTATTTTATCAACAATGTGATATCCGACAGTTGGTAAATGAATCCATTGATGAAGTTCGTTTTTTACTAAAAGATAATCAGATAGAGATACTCAACCTGATAACACCATTGCAAGTTTCGATTGATAAAGATATTATACGTCGTGTATATATTAACCTTCTGACCAATGCAATTAAATACAGCAAAGTCAATGGAAAAATAACACTCAGGAGCACGCTTACCGATGAACGAAAAGAAAAAATGCTACTTTTGTCAGTGCAGGATGAAGGTCATGGTATACCTGAAAAATACAGGGAAAGCATCTTTGACCTCTACCAACAGGTAATGACAAAAAAATCCGGCAAAGCCAACTCGAATGGATTAGGTTTGAGCTTTTGCAAGATTGCTGTTAATGAACATGGGGGCAAAATATGGGTGGATTCAGAAATTGGCAAAGGTGCAACTTTCTTTATTCAAATGCCATTGCAAAATCCCTTTCAATAAGCATTTAATTTTAACCTTATTAATAATGAAGAAACAATTCGTAACACTATTTATTTGTCTGTTAAGCATGGCAGCTTTTGGCCAGGTTAAAAACCAGCATGCCATTGGAGGACGATTAGGAGCTGGTAACACATTTGGCTCACAGGTGAGTTATCAGTATGGCTTGTCCAACTACAACCGCATTGAGGTTGATTTAGGATTTAACTCTAACAGCGATGGTAATGGTTTTATCCTGTCGGGCGTTTACCAATGGGTTTGGGCTATTGAAAGTGGTTTTAACTGGTATGCAGGCCCTGCTGCATCATTAGGGTCATGGAGTTATAAAAACAGCTATAATGGCAACGGTGACTCTGGCGCTTACCTTGGCATTGGCGGGCAAATTGGTGCAGAATACAACTTTGAAGAAGTACCAATTAACCTGAGTTTAGACACCATGCCACAAATAGGTTTTGGTCCAACTGACGAAAACTTCACTATGGGCTTATCAATTGGTGTGAGATACACATTTTAGATTATTTACTTTAAAGTATAATGAGGTTCGGACATAATGTCCGGACCTTTTTTTATTTCAGTAGTTTTACCACTTCATTAAAAAAAAATTACTTTTGACGGCAACCTGCTACAGGATGGATAAGACCAATAACCCACAAATACTACTGAATGCTCTTATAGCAAGTGAAAAAGCTGCATTTGACGGACTTTTCAGAATGTACTATGCCACATTATGCCGTTTCGCTATTACCATCACACGCTCCCAAATTATGGCAGAAGAAGCCGTTCAGGATACATTCGTAAAGCTATGGGAAGACAGAAAAAAACTCAGGCAGGTGGGAAACATTAAATCCTACCTCTTTAAATCAGTTTATAATCAATGCCTGTGGTTAGTAAAAAAGCAAGACACTCAACAACGGTACGAACAACAATACGCCTTAGAGATGCCTTCTCTCTTAAATGAAGAGGAAAAAGAAAACTGGGAGATTTTCAAACCACATATCCAGGCTGCAGTCAACAATCTTCCTGACAAATGTCGCCAGATTTTTCTGCTGCGACGATATGAAGGATTAACAAATGCTGAAATTGCCGACTACCTTAACATTTCAATTAAAACCGTTGAAAATCAACTTTCAATTGCTGTCCAAAAGCTTCGTAAAGATCTCCATCCCTTTATAAAAAACCTGATTATTTTATTTTTTATTGAGAATTTTTAGGGGTTTCTGTTTTGAGCTTTCTCTATAAAGAAAAAAGCTCATGCAAAAAGAGGCTCCCGTCAATAATATACTATCAAAGCTGGATGATTCAATAACAACAGATGAATCTCTGGAGCTTGACAACTGGAGAAAAGCATCCGAGGAAAACGAATCGTTCTATAAAGCATTCACATTCCTATGGAACGACAAACAAACCGGACAATCAAACTATCAACCCAATACAGAAAAGGCATTATCAATCGCCCGTCACCGTATCTCGCGCCGGCAGTTTATAAGGAGAACTGCTAATGTAGCAGCGGTGTTAATTGCATTAATTGCTGTAAGCAGCGTATTTCTAATGTTGTCGTCAAGCAGTAATTCCATAAGTATTGTTGCAGCCCATCAACAGGAAGTTACCCTACCAGATAATACAACTGTTATTTTAGCCAAAGGCAGTCAGCTAACTTATCCTGATGTTTTTAAATCTTCAAAACGAGAAGTTAATCTTTCCGGTAAGGCCTGGTTTGATGTGGCTCATAATCCTGAACAACCTTTTATTGTTGAAACCCACAATGCTTTCACAAAAGTGTTAGGAACGCAATTCACCATTACAGCTTGTAAAACAGAACCCACAACAGTCTTTCTTGATGAAGGGAAAGTCGCTTTTCAACCTAAACAATGGTTTTCTCAGAGTCATATCTTAAAACCCGGTGAGATGATAAACTATTCAGATGGTATCTGTCATAAAGCAAAGCAGAACAACCTGAATGCATCATCGTGGGCTACACAGAAATTAAAGTTTAAAAGCACCCCTCTTTTTGAGGTTATAAGTGAAATTGAATCGTATTACAAGGTTAAGGTTGAGCTACAAACACCACAAACGGGTCAACTACGCTTTAGCGGAACTTTAAAAGAACCGACAGCACAAGAGGCGCTTGAAATCGTTGCTTTAACGCTCAAGCTCAAGCTTGTTCAAAACGAAAATACCTTTACCCTATGCCTGTAAACACTAAATTCCTTCTTCTAACCGGCCTGTTTATTTGCGTTTTAAATACTAAAGCGCAAAAAACGGCTCACTTTTACCTTGACAGCATTGCTCAATTGAATCAACTGGAACTTTGCTATAGCGAAGACTTAGTTGATCTGCAACAAACTATTTACCCACAGGTGGACAGTCTCTCTTTAGAGAATTACATCAAACAGGTGGCATACGAAAGTCACCTCAACATTCAACTCCAGAGCGATAACTTAATTATCACCAATCCCAATGAGCAAAGCATTTTAATTAGTGGAAGGCTCATGGATTTAAACTCAAAAGAGTCATTACCATTTGCGCATATCCTGCAGCGAGACTGGGGCACTGGCTCCATCACCAATGCAGAAGGTGGCTTTGAATTGCATGTGCCGTCTATACTATGCGGTTTACCATTAGAGTTTTCTTGCATGGGTTATGCCGATACAGCCATTGTCATACCTCTTCAGGATAGCCTCAACCTGCAAATAGCTTTACGACCAAAACCCTATAACCTCAACGAAGTGCTGGTTCTGCCCAATGGCAATACTGCTGAAGACCTGGTGCGAATGGCCACCAAACGTATCAAACGCAATTACCACCGAAAAACGACGCAGATGGAAGCTTTTTACCGTCAAACCGGTTTTCGCGATTCTACCTTTGTGCAATTATTTGAAGCTGCACTACTCATTGAAGACAAAGGAATAGACATGCCTCCCTCAACTACCAAAGTTAAAATAAGGGAAGTTAGAAAAAGCCAGAATTACTATATCCCCATGGATGCCAAGCATAAATGGGCTTACGAGAAAATGGAAAAGATGATTCTAGGCGGTCATCAAAATGTATTTTACAAAGCTTACAGTAATCCGGTAAGGGGGTATAAAGTCAGTTGGTGGTATAAACCGTTAACTGATTACGAGGATTTCAAGTATGAATTTGAAGGTGCCATGTGGCTGGATACAGTGAAAGTCTATAAAGTAAAATATGAATACGACCGACTTTATATAAGCGGGAAGCGCGCATCGGAACTGGGAGACGATTTCGACGGAGGCTTCATCTATATTAACGCCAGTGACTATGGCATATTAAAGATGAATAGGATCTGGTCATTTCCTGAGACAGATAAAAACAGAAACTTAGCTGTTAAAGACAATAAGTTTACTGATTCAGAATATAGTTTTCAAAAAATTAATGACAAATACTATTTAAAGTACATAACCGGATTAAACAGTCCACAAGGTAAATTCACTATTTACGAAAACCCCGAGGCCGACAGTAAGGATAAAGTCATTAAATCAAGGCAATGGGCCGAGAGCATGCTCGTTATTACCAATGTAGTAACTGAGCGTCAACAACGTGAACGTATCCGGCAAAAAGAATTATTGGATAAGCATGAGAATTCATTTGAAACCAACTATCCATACAATCCTGAATTCTGGGACAACTACAGCATGATAAAACAAAAGCCAATACCCGGTAAGGCCATTGAAGATTTGGAATGGGAAAAATCACTTGAGTTGCAATTTAAAGAAAATAGCACTGCCAATGTTGAAAATTAATGAATTAAGCCAACGGTATGGAAAACAGGTCATCATTGACCATTTATCCATAGAAACCAAGAGCAGTGGCTTACATGTTTTTGCCGGTGCTAACGGAAGTGGTAAATCCACATTATTCAGGCTAATTGCTGGCTTTGACCTGCCACAATACGGCACTATTGAAATAAATCAGTTAAGTAGTGCTGAAGACTACCGAAATCAGTTGGGTATTTCTTTGGAGCCATTTAGAACCGAACCTAACCTTACGGTTGCCCAAATACTGTTGATGGCACAAAAGGAAAAGAATGCAGACACTGAAGTTATTAATTATTGGCTGCATTTTTGGGAGTTAAACGACGCAACCACTAAGCGCTTTAAAGAATTGTCGGTTGGCATGGTCAAACGCTTGTCGTTAATAATCTCTTTAATCGGCAACCCAAAAATTTTAATTTGGGATGAGCCGTTCAACGGACTCGATCCTTTGGGTATTGAAAAGTTGCAAAGTTTGATTGAACAGGAAATTAAAGCCGGTAAGTTAATACTTCTGTCTACTCACCTGTTAAGCGAACTGTCCAACACTATTGAGCAGGCCTTTATTATGGAGGATGGCCATATTAAAAAAACGCTCACCAAAGATGAATTAAATAACACTGAAGATAAATCAACCATTTTAAAATGGTTACAAGCCCAAGCCTGATATGATCCGACGCTATCTAAAATACGAATACCAGCTATTGGCCAGCTGGCGTACACTTATTCCGCTACTGGTTCTTGCTTTAATATTATTGTTATCGTCATTTTTATTCCTTTGGTCGGGAAACAATGACCACCTTAAAGGTAACGAGTTAGCCGGGCATTTAGCCAACAGATCCATGTCATCAACCCTACCGGCACTTTTCTTTGCTATGTGGCTGATACAAATGGTATCTCACCTGGTAACATCAGGTTATTACAGCAGCCTGCTGTATTTCGGAAGTTCAAGAGCAAAACTGTTTGTGTACTGCCAGGTTCAGGTGGTAGTTTACCTGACACTGTTTCTATTCATCAGTTACCTCGTAAATTCATGTGCAGGTTTATTCTTTGGTATCTTTCCTTGGCAACTACTTATCGAGATTAACTTTAACAACCTGTTGTCATATGGTTTGTTTTTGTATGCCATTGGAAATGTAGGTCTGCTTATTGGCCTGTATAAACCCAGTCATTTAATTGTACTGCCATTCTTCTTTTATTGGCTGATGGAATCATGGCTGGTAAGCTACCTTATTCGCAAATTTGAAACAGACTATTTTCGCGTTGCGCCTTTGGCCGGTTTTAAAGCCATAGTAGGCAATGCTGTTTTAAGTCCTTATATGATGTTGGTCGTGTGCCTCTATCTCTCTGCTGTTGTACTCCTGATTCAACGCACTATTCTTACCAAAAACTTCAGATAACCCAGCAACTTATTACGATGATTAAAAAAGCCCCACTTATACTTTCCATCTTATTTATTACACTACTTATCAGTAACAACGTCATTTCAAGATGGCAACAAACTGCTGTATTCCGCAATTACGACAGCATTGATGAACCAATCCGCAATGTATTACAGCAAGATGACTTTCTGGCCGATGAAAGCAACAATCGAATTTTTGTAATCAACCTTTGGGCCACCTGGTGCCAGCCATGCGCCAAAGAAATACCTCAATTAAACAAGTTGGTTGATAAATATGAGGAAGACGGCATTTTATTTTTAGCCATCAACGGTGAAAAAGAAAAGGACGTAATAGAATGGCTCGACCTTCAGAAAAATGATTTTATTTATTTCCACCTACATAACCGTAACGACTTGTGTGATTACCTTTTTCAATTAAACCCCGACCAACAATATAAAGTAGGCCAAAAACCTCAACACTTGCCATCCAACCTGATCATAAAAAATGGTGAAATCAAATATTTCAAGTCTGGTTACAGTGAAGAGAACATTCAACAATTAGAAATGGCAATTAAAGATTGTATTAAAAAGTGACCTCTGTTATTCAGTTTAATGTTATAAATCAGCTTTTGAATATTTTTAGGTACTATATGCGCTGAAATAATTTGAATTTATTACATTGCACTTCCCAATGTCAAAGTGCCTAATGATTAAACAGGAAGTACATACCTTCGTTTTTAACCAGTGCCCCAAAAACTACAGGCGCTGCATTATGCATTTTTCATTTTCATCTTTAGCCTTAATAAGCTTGTATGGCCGTTTTGGCACAGGTTTATTTGAGTGCTGGATTTCCTGATATATTTTTCTGCACGATTATTCTTAATGGCATACTGCCGTTAACATACCTGTATGTATTTGTATGCATGCAACTCAACAAGCTAAACTGTTTATAAGTAAATCAAATTCAATGAAGAAGTTAATTATTCTTTTCTGTGTTACATGCTATCTGGTGCCGGCAATAAGCCAGATTAGCATTGACACAACAGATTATCGGCGAGCCGAACAATTTATTGCCTCTAACATTACTAAAAAGTACTATCGCTCATGGGTTAATCCTCAGTGGGTAAAAGATGCCCCTTTCTTTTGGTACTCTATCAATACTAAAAAAGGAACCGAATACATTAAATGTGAAACTAAAAGCGGCAATAAAAAAGCATTATTCGACCAGGAAAAACTGGCAGTGCTTCTGGCAGAAGAACTAGGTAAAGAAATAAAGCCTTATAAATTACCTGTTTCAGCAATTGACATTAACAAAGAAGGTAACACCATAACCTTTAAGGCCAATCAGCAATGGTATAAATATCATATTGCAGATAATTCACTTAGTCAATTTAACAAAGCTCAAAAGCAAAAATTATCATCAGCGTCTCCTGATAAGACTATAACTGCTGTTGTACACGATTACAATATATGGCTAAAAACAGGTAAAGATTCAACACAAATTACCAAAGATGGCACTCAAAAATATGGTTATGGAGTTTCTCCATCGTGGTATTCAACCAAAAACATTGAGTTGGAAAGCGACCATCCATTGGAGCTGGATATTAACTGGAGCCCGGATGGAAAATACATTATAGCAGGTAAATATGACCGCAGGCAAGCACGAAACCTCTACTTATACAAAGTGTTGCCCGATGAAGGCCATCGTGCTGAAGTAAGAGAGTATGAGCGCCCCATAGCAGGTGACAGTATTGTGCCAACAGTGGAATATGTATTAATTGATGTAGAGAAAAAAACAGTTAACCAACTCGATATTCCAGCAAAAGCAACCTTTCTGGCTTATGGCTTCAATTGGACGAAAGATGGTTCATCAGCCTACCAGGTAAGCTATGTAAGAGGATATAAATCTGTTGAAATATTTGAACTTACAGCACATACCGGCAAGGTAAGAACGGTTTTTACTGAAAGCGCTGAAACCTATGTTGACCCAAATACCAGCGACCTGCGCATTCTGAATAAAGAAAAGCAGCTATTGTGGCTTTCTGAACGCGATGGGTGGCAACACATTTATCGCATTGACCAGGTGAGTGGCAAAGTCATCAACCAGGTAACAAAGGGTAATTTTGTTGTACGCGACATTGAGCATGTTGATGAAAAAGGAAAGCGCATCTATTTCACAGCTGGTGGAAAAGAAGAAGGTCTTGACCCTTATTACCCATTACTTTATTCTGTCAGATATGATGGTTCAGGCTTAAAGCAACTTACATCAGAGCCCGCTTTCCATTCTTTGTTCTTTAATGAAAGTGGCCAGTATTTTGTTGATAACTACTCAACAGTACAAGAACCAAACATAGCCCTTCTCAGAAGAAGTAAAGACGGGCGTATTATAACAAGGCTGGAAACTGGTGACATCTCAGAAATACTTGCCATGGGCTGGCAAAAGCCAGAGCCTTTTAAAGTGAAAGGGCGAGATGGACTTACAGATATTTACGGTGTTTTGTTTAAACCCCATAATTTTGATCCCGATAAAAAATACCCGGTAATTGAAGGTACATACAGCGGTCCGCAAACCATTCGTGCACCTAAAACCTTTTATCGCGGATTATCTAACGATGACACGCCTTTGACACAACTGGGCTTTGTATTGGTTAACATTGACGGGATGGGATCTGCTTTTCGCTCAAAATCTTTCCACGACGTTTCATACCGGAATCTGGGTGATATTGGTGGACCAGATAAAATGATTGCCATTAAAACACTGGCAGAAAAATACCCATGGATGGATGCCTCACGCGTTGGAATCTTTGGTCATTCTGCCGGAGGATATGATGCAGCAAGGGCGCTATTGGCTTACCCTGAGTTTTATAAAGTTGGAGTGGCCACTGCCGGAAACCACGACCATCGCTCAGCCAAAGCCTGGTGGCCCGAGCTGTACATGGGCTACCCGGCCGGCAGTAATTATGATGAACAAAGTAACTATACCCATGCTAAAAACCTGCAAGGGCATCTGATGCTTGTTCATGGTGATCAGGATCAGAATGTGAATCCAACCGCGTCCATGCGTCTGGCAGCAGAACTTATAAACGCAAATAAGGACTTTGAGTTATTGCTTATTCCGAATAAAGATCACGGTCAGGTTTATTACGACAAGTATATGACACGCAAGCGCTGGGATTTCTTTGTGAAGCATTTGCATGGTATTGAACCACCAAAGAATTTTAAAATAAAATAAAAGCTCCCGCTGATTACGCAGATAATCGCCAGTTCTACTCTAATAACAGTTGATATTCTGCGACATCATAAAAACGGAACAAAATAAAAAATACAAAACCAAGTAAATTATCTTGATACTTGATAAAATTAAACCCCATAACATATGTTTTCAAAAGACACCTATATTAAACGCCGTCAGCAGCTATCTAATGATGTTGACAAAGGCCTGTTATTATTTATTGGAAATACCGAAAGTCCGATGAATTATGCCGATAACACCTATCGCTTTCGTCAGGATAGCAGTTTCTTGTATTTCTTTGGTTTAAACCACCCCGACCTCGTGGGTATTGTTGATGCCGAAACCGGAGAATCAGCAGTTTATGGCGATGATTACACCATTGACCATATTGTCTGGATGGGGAACCAACCAACCATCGCCGAGCGCTCAGCGACTTGTGGAGTTAATAAAACGGGTACAACGGCCGACCTTGTTGCAACTCTTGCCAAAGCCAAATCAGATGGCCGTCCTATCCATTTCTTACCGGTTTACCGCGGTGAAAGTAAAATAAAGCTATTGGAATGGCTTAACATACAACCGTCTGAGGTAAAAGAAAAAGCTTCACTGGAGATGGTACATGCAGTTATTAAACAGCGCAATTATAAAAGCGATGAAGAGGTAATTGAAATCGAGAAAGCTGTTAACACAACTGTAGAGATGCATCTGGCTGCCATGCGTATGGCTCGACCAGGCTTGACAGAAGCACAGATTGCTGCGGAAGTAGAAAAAGTAGCCCTGGCTGAAAATGGAGGTATCTCCTTCCCTGTTATTGCAACCATTAACGGACAGACACTTCATAACCACTATCATGGGAATACATTAGAGGATGGTAAGCTGTTTTTACTGGATGCCGGTGCTGAAACATCAATGGGTTATGCCGGAGATATGTCAAGTACCTTCCCGGTTGGCAAAACCTTTACATCGCGTCAAAAAGATATTTACCAGGTGGCTTTGAATTCGCACGAAAAAGCAATCTCGATGCTAAAGCCGGGAGTAGCTTTTAAGGAGATATACCTGGAATCGGCACGCGAAGTGCTACGCGGCATGAAAGACCTTGGGTTTGTTAAAGGTAATATTGACGATGCCGTTTCTAATGGGGCTCATGCCATGTTTTTCCCTTGCGGATTAGGTCATATGATGGGGCTGGATGTTCATGACATGGAAGACCTTGGCGAGCAGTATGTAGGATACGACAATGAGGCTAAGAGTACTCAATTTGGAATGAAATCATTACGCCTGGGACGTAAACTGGAACCCGGTTTTGTACTTACTATTGAACCTGGTATTTATTTTATTCCTCAACTGATTGACAAATGGAAATCTGAAAAACATTTGACAGAGTTCTTAAATTTCGATAAACTTGAAGAATACAAAGATTTTGGTGGTTGTCGTAACGAAGAGGATTTCTTAATTACAGAAAATGGTTATCGCTTATTGGGTAAACCGCTTCCTAAAACCATCGAAGATGTTGAACAAGAACGCTTAAAAGCATTTTAACAGGAATTATGCGAATTTTATCATCACAGGTTATTGAACAGGCTGCCACACCTGGTTTGTGGACAGACATTATGGAGTTAGCCCTGAAATCATCGTCTGATCAGGACTATTTTACGCCAAACAGAATGCATGTTGACATCAATGACAACACCTTGTTGTTAATGCCTTCTGTTGGTCCGGATATGTTTGCTACAAAGTTGGTTTCTGTTTTTCCTGATAATATAAAAAAAGGGAAAGCAGCCATTAACGGAACGGTTGTTCTGAACGATGGCGCAACAGGAGAGTCGCTGGCACTGCTTAACGGAGCCAAGCTAACCGCAATGCGTACTGCTGCTGTAGCCTGTGTTGGTATTCGTCATTTATCAGATCCTTTAGCAACTACATTGGGCATTATCGGAGGTGGAGCACAAGGCCGGCACATTGCATGGCTGGCCAGTCATGAGCGTGATCTTGAACGGGTATATGTTTACGATCGCTCACCTCAAACCATTAGTGATTTTATCAGTTTTATGGCCGATAAGTGCCCAGATGTGGATGTTGCCCTTTGCGAAGATGCACAACAGGTAGTGGTTAACAGCGAAATTGTGGCAACGGCAACAACATCGACCGAACCCGTTATTCCTAACCTGGAAGATTTGATCCTTGGAAAATGCTTTGTTAGTGTTGGATCTTATAAACCGGAGATGAGAGAGCTACCTGAATCAATCTTCAGACTGATTGACAGTGTCTGGATTGATGCAGAACATGGAGTAACCGAGACCGGCGATCTTATCTATCCGCTGGAGAACCAACTGATTAAAAAAGATCAGGTCAGGCATATTGCTGAACTCATTGAGCAACCAAACAACCTGGGATTCAGAGAAACACGCCTGTTTAAAACCGTTGGGCAGGGCATCTTCGATTTATTCGCAGCCAAGCTTGTTTACGAGAAAGCCTGCGAAAATAATTTAGGAGTAGAAGTAGAAGTTTAATGAGGTGATTAATGGTTAATGATTTAGAATGTGATGAGTGGATTACGAAACGCTCAGCCAACTGTCATCCGTCTTTGATCATCGGTCACCGGTCTTATGTCAAACGTGACTATTAAACTACTAAACTGTTCAACTTCTCAACTAC
>JAKSBD010000213.1 GCA_022361295.1 Bacteroidales bacterium | reverse complement strand
TTAATTTCTTCAATGTGAACTGGGATGAGCCTCAGCAGATCAAATTGCATCTGAAAGGAACAGCTTTTCAGCTTAAAGTTTGGGATGCGTTATTGAAAATACCGGCAGGGGAGTTGGCCACTTATGGTGATATTGCTCATAGTATTGATAAGCCCTCGGCTCAAAGGGCAGTGGGTACAGCCATCGGAAGTAATCCGGTAGCCTATTTAATCCCTTGTCACCGGGTTATACGTGCTTCCGGTGCAATAGGAGGCTATCGGTGGGGCATTGTGCGAAAAAAAGCCATGATTGCATGGGAAGCGTCTAGAAAGGAATAAGCACAAAGTACTATTCAATGTTGCATTTATACATGTTATACCAGTTGTATTTTGATTAGTAATTGGTATTATTCATTAATCAACTTGTGTACAATTAAAATTTAAAATGAGATGATAGCCGTAATTTTTGAAGTTTCGTTAAGAGAGGAAAGCAAACAGGAATATTTAGATATAGCAGCAAAGTTGAAACCTATGCTTGCTGATATAAAGGGTTTTATTTCGGTAGAGCGCTTTGAAAGCCTGCAAACACCAGGTAAATTATTGTCATTATCGTTTTGGGAGAATGAAGAAGCTGTTGAAAACTGGAGAAATAAAGCACTCCACCGGGAAGGACAGGCAGCGGGTATGAAAGGTATTTTCTCAGATTACCGAATACGAGTAGCTTCAGTCATGAGGGATTATACATTGGACGAACGCAGGAAAGCACCCAAAGACAGTAATGAATATCACCAAAAGTAAGTTGATTCTTTTATGTGTACGATTACGAAGATCAAACAGAATACTTGATCACACTTTTCTTAACAGGAATGCGAAATTCTTGACAGGAACGCGAAATTTTTGACAGGGAGCCAAAATTCTTGACAGGGAGTGGTGATTTCCTGACAGGACACTGAAATTTATGACAGGAGCATGAAATCAGGAGAATTTCATGTTCCTGTTAGAATTGTTGTACTTCCTGTAATAATTTGAGTGGTACTTGTTGCACTTTTCCTTGTCCTCGTGGAAACAATATTGGCCGCACTTTCTGATGCGATTAATTTTCTCATGCAGAAGGGTGTAGGCCCGGTCGCGCCATAGTTTATTGGCTTCTTTATTGTTTGACGCATTTAGCAACGCCATATGTTCAGATGCTTTTAAAGATAGCTCACGTGCCTGTTGTATCAGACCTGTATCAAAACTAATTTTTTGGAGTTGTGTCGCATTCTTTTCCCCTA
The DNA here is from genome assembly GCA_022361295.1 of Bacteroidales bacterium. Taxonomy (GTDB): domain Bacteria; phylum Bacteroidota; class Bacteroidia; order Bacteroidales; family Marinilabiliaceae; genus Carboxylicivirga. Next base: position 8,339 of record JAKSBD010000213.1, on the reverse strand, counting down.
TCTGAGCCAGGGTGGATAAAACAAAGGGTAAACTTCGGTTGTCCTTCCGCTGTCTTATATCCGAAAGCCTGCTTTTAGTTTTTACATCGTTGTGAAAAGCATAGTCGAAGTGGCGGAACAATTCTTTCTTAAGAGAAAGTGCTTCTTTTTTGGTCTGGAGCCACTGTTGCATTTCAGCACTTCGTGTTGGGGTACTAACCCAAATGGCCTGACAGTAGCGCAAGGCACTACTTAGTGAGTTGAGGTTTTCTACATCTTGCCAATTAATACCTGTCGACAACAGCTCTGTTTTATCTATTTGGCACACGACATATAGTTCTTCAGCTTCTGCGCAAAATTTATCCACAGGTATTCTGGGAGCTTTAATCTGCTCAGGTGAGATATTAGCTAATATAGGTCTCCAAATTTCAAATGCTTCCTGATACTCCATAATAAAAAGGGATTTGATTGAATGACAAGATAATAAAACTGTCGAATTGCTAAACTGTTAATTTATTAATCTGTTGGAAAGTATAAGAGTTGAGGAGATGAGGAGTTGAGGAGTTGAGAAGATGAGGAGTTGAACTAGTAAACCCCTAAACTCATAAACTTCTAATTGAAACTAAAAGAGCCCGCCAAATAACGGCGAGCCCTTCAAATAGACTAAAGGTTAAAGTTTATAAATAGGACAATAAACTTCTAAAATAACAAGGGTTCAGGCTGTGCGTTTGTTCATTGACATCAACAAATACACATACAGGCCTTAAACCCGTTCAATACACATAGCTATACCCATACCACCTCCAATACATAAGGTAGCTAAGCCTTTGCTTACTTCACGTTTCTTCATTTCGTGAACCAATGTGGTTAAGATGCGTGTTCCGCTGGCACCAATCGGGTGTCCAATGGCAATGGCTCCTCCGTTAACATTGGTAATTTCAGGATTAAGCTCCAGTTCTTTCATAACCGATAAAGATTGAGCTGCAAAAGCTTCGTTGGCTTCAATAAGTTCCAATTCATCTTTTTTCCAGCCGGCTTTATCTAGTGTTTTCTTAACTGCCTCAACAGGACCAATACCCATGATAGATGGCTCTGTACCATGCCATGCATATGATACAATTTTAGCCATTGGTTTCAGGCCGTATTTTTCAACGGCTTCTTTACTGGCAACAATTACAGCAGCTGCACCGTCGTTAATACCCGATGCGTTGGCAGCAGTCACTGTACCATCCTTTTTAAAGGCAGGACGAAGCTTAGCCAGTGAATCGGCAGTGACACCAAATCGCACAAATTCATCTTGTTTAAATATGATTGGATCTTTTCTGCGCTGAGGTATCTCAACAGGTACTATTTCATCTTCAAAACGACCTTCTTTGATAGCTTTTTCTGCCTTATTTTGTGATTCAGTCGCAAAAGTATCCTGCTCTTCACGAGTCAGATTGTATTTGTCGGCCAGGTTTTCAGCTGTAATACCCATGTGGTAATTATTGAAAATATCTGTCAGACCATCGTATACCATTGTGTCAACCAGTGTGCCATCGCCCATGCGATATCCTGTACGTGCTTTAGGCAATATGTAAGGAGCCTGCGACATGTTTTCAGCACCGCCTGCAATAATTAATTCAGCATCGCCAGCTTTAATGGCTTGAGCTGCTGCGGCTACCGTTCTTAAGCCTGAACCACATACCATATTCATGGTCATCGCTGTTTTCTCCTTTGGGATACCAGCTCCCATCGCAATCTGACGCGCAACGTTTTGTCCATGACCAGCTTGTAAAACACTACCCATTAGTACTTCATCTACTTCAGAGCCATTAAGATTATTGCGTTCTAATAAAGATTTAACAACGGTTGAACCCATTTGAGCAGGAGATATTGTTGATAAAGTTCCTCCGAAATTTCCAACTGCAGTACGGGCTGCATCAACGATATAAATTTCTTTCATGATTAATATTTTAGTTCAGAGTCCGAAGTCCGGAGTCCGAAGTTTGATTACATTATTTCATTCATAGCTGGCGCTGATTTGTTATCCGTGCCATATTATATTTTGAAAAGTACAGATTGTAAATTTGCTCTGGTGCATTGCACAGTGCCTGGTTTTTTCTGTTTTGTTTTGGCACAGTGCACAATGCACTTTTTTATGAGTTTTGCCTTTCCACCATCTTCTCCACAATAAACGACCCTACATTTTCAGGATAGGTGCCCCGGCCAAAGCCAACATCGTATCCCAGTTCAAGTGCCAGTTTATTACTAATGCGCGGGCCCCCTGCACAAACTATCAGTTTTGATCGCAAACCTTCAGCTTCCAAAAGTTCAATCAGATCTGTCATATTCTGAACATGAACTTCCTTTTGAGTTACGACTTGCGAAACAAGGATAGCATCGGCATTTAATTCAACCGCTTTTTTAATCAACTCCTCATTAGGAATCTGTGCTCCAAGATTATGTGCCTCCATCATTGGATAACGCTCCAGGCCATAGTGTTGGTCAAATCCTTTCATATTCATTATGGCATCAATCCCAACTGTATGTGCATCAGTACCTGTACAGGCACCCACAACAACTACTTTTCGCTTAATATGCTCTTTAATGTAGTTGTTTACCTCGTAAAAGTCCATTGATTTCTCCACAGCTTCTACCTCAATTTTGTCATAGTCAATTTGAAGCTGTGACTTACCATACACAACAAAAAATGAGAAGTTCTCTGAAAGCGGATTGGAGTGAACAACTTCCACTTCCTGGAAACCTAACTTATGTGCATATTGCTTGGCAGCTTCATCAGCTTTGGCTGAATGTGCCACGGGAAGAGTAAATGATAGCTGCACTGCACCATCATTCATTGTATCGCCATACGGACGTATCATATTATCCATCTCTTTACTTTTTTAATCCAAGTTCAACTTCCAAATAACTATTAACAGGGTTGAAATATTCTGCCGCTTTCTCATAAACACCATCAAAACCTTTACCCCCATGTTTAGGGCGGCTAACCTCGGCAAACATTTTTTGCTCGATAGAGTCGAAAAGTCCTTTTTCGTTGATTTGCTCAAGGAACTCAATGGTTTCGTCAAGCACGCTTTGGGCACGGGTTTGCATGATTCCACCTTTCTTGAATTCAATATCGTTGGCAAAATCTTTTGTGTTATTAAGGATGTAGCGGGCATTTTCAACAGCCAGGAAGCGATCCTGCATAAATGGCGTATGAATCGCTTCGGTAAGCATGCCAAGAAGTAAAATACCCTGGTTGGTCGATTTGGCAATGAAGTTAAACATCGCATTCATAATGTAGCCTTTAAACACATCGCCAGTCATGTATTTTGTTGGTGGCATGTATTTTAGTGGTGCCTCAGGGAAGATTTCACGCGCCATTTGTGCTTGTGCCATCTCGTATAAGAAACCATTCTCTATTTCCGGATTCATCTCAAAAGCATGCCCCAGTCCCATTAGTTTGGCAGGCAGGCCTGAATCATATGCAAACTGCTCATTGATAAACTGAGATGCTGTTACGGTATAGGCTTTTTCATAAGCATCTGATGTGGTAAGGTAATTATCTTCACCTGAGTTAATCACAATTTCTGCAAAGGCATTAATCATGCGCGAGAACTTCTGATCAACAAAGGTACGGTACATGTTAATATCGCGGAAAAGCACTCCGTACATCGAGTCATTTAACATCATATCCAACCGTTCCATGGCACCCATGGCAGCTATTTCAGGCATACAAAGACCAGAACAATAGTTTACCAGACGTATGTACTTTCCGGTTTCATTACCAACTTCGTCCAATGCCTTGCGCATTATTTTAAAGTTTTCCTGAGTAGCATAGGTCCCACCAAATCCTTCTGTTGTAGCACCGTATGGAACAAAATCCAATAAGCTTTGTCCGGTTGTCCGAATAACGGCAATGATATCAGCTCCTTGTCGCGCAGCTGCCTGGGCTTGTTTTACGTCTTCATATATATTACCGGTGGCAACAATAAGATAGAGCAGGGGTGCGTTTTCCTTCTCTTTGTACTCGGTAACTTTGGATGTACGATAAGCAACATTGCCTTTTACACGATGCGAGAAAGCCGCTACCAGCTCACTGGCTTTTTCTTCAATAGCTTTTTTATCGGTCAGCTCAATTGTTGAGATGTCCAGCCCCTGTGCAATTTCTTCGTTTAATTGCTCAGCAGTCAGGCCTTTGCGAACCATTGCATTAACATAGTACAACGATGCACCATATTGTATTTTTTCTCCCAGTGCGTTAACAATGGCATTGGGTACAGGTACATCATCAGCTGTTACACCATCAGCTCCCAGCATACGCAATGTGGCACGCTCAATAGCAACAGTGGTGTGCAACTCTATATAATCATTAACAGGGCGTGCAATGTCTTTTGACAGCTCACGCGCTCTGCTGATCTTTTGTTTATCCAGATTTAGTTTTGATTCTGTCATGTTATTTTGTCTTTAATTTCTTTCCAGGTAGTTGTTAGCATTCGTTAATATCTCTTCATTTAGTCCCAGCATTCCCGCAATGGTCAGTGCGTCATTCGATTTGGCCTCGCCCGTATCTTTCGTTATTTCATATTGCATAAAGGTGTTGATGAGGCCAATTTTTTCATTCAGATCATCCGACTTTTGGCTGCAATGTGCAGCATAAGCTTCCTTATCGAGTCCCTTCATCCGGTACTTTGAAACGCCATTTATTTCAGGTACATTGATAAAGTGCGTCGAGAAGAAACCGCTTATCTTTTCACTGTTTTTTACGTATTGTAATACAGCATATAAGATGGCCTTGGCTTCGGTTGCATTGGTTGTTTTGGCCAATTCATCTACCATTACCAGGCGTGGTTGTGAACGATCAAGCGCTTGAGTTAGTTGATAAATTTCCTGCCCAAATGAGCTTAAGCCCTCAACGCTGTCACTGAGCTCATTTCCTAAAATGTGGATGTGCTTAAACAGGCTTGTGTTGTATTGCTCAGCAGGTACATAGAAACCCATTTGGGTCAATAATTGCAAAAAGGCCAGCGTCTTAAATAAAACGGTTTTTCCGCCCATATTAGAGCCAGACAGTAAAACGGCATTACTTTCGAATGATACTGTTAATGGCGTATAGGCTAATCCCTTGTTGGTGTGTTTTTCCCATAAAGGATAAAAACAGCCATTTGTTACAGTGATGTTTTTGGCATTGATGCCTGGTTTTTGAAGCTTCAGATTAATGGCTAATCGTGCTTTGGCCAAATGTATATCCAGGCTTTTAATAGCTTCAACAGCAGTTGTTAAGTGGTGTTTGGCCTGATTAACTTCAGCTGATAGTTCAGCAAGAACTTGTTTTTCTGCTTTTGCCTCTTTAATGATTAATTGTTCTTTCTCTACAAGTATGTCCAGATATGGCTTGCCAAACGCGGGTTTTATTTTAACCAACTGTGAATCGTAAAATTCATGGATGAGTTCATTAACATCCATTTCTACCAGCTGTTTTTTATCGAGTAACACAAAATCGCGCCCTTTAAAATCAATCTGATATTTTTCTTTGATTGCAATAAGAGCATCTTGTCGAATACTATTGAGTTGTTGATCAACTAAATGAATTTCGTCACGCAGTTGTTTCAGTACATTACTGTAGGCCGATGAAAGGTAAAAAGATTCTTCTTGCTCATTGTTAATAACAAGAGCCTCCCAAAGGTTTTGCAAGCTAAAAGTAAGGTTGATCACTTTTTTGATATCGCGAGGCAGTATTTTTTCAATAGCCTTAAGGTGAATCAGGAACTTTTTGATGAGCTGTAGGTCAACTGTGTCAAAATCAGATTTATCCAGTGTGTTTAATCGATCTATACGACTCAGGTGATGCTCAATTTTTAAAGCTTTATTTTCATCGACTTTTATAAAAGCAATTAATTGGTTTGTAATATTGTGGATTCGATTAATGTCTTCGATACTAACAAAAAACGGCTTGCGATCTTTATCGGTCGTTCCATACGGCGTTAGGGGCTTATACTTACTGTAAAAGCATAAAAAATCAGTGAATTCTATGACTTTATTAATGCACATACGGGTTATATATTATTTCGGAGTCAATGTTTTTATTGGTAATTAAACGATCAAACTCTGTTTGCTCAATGTCTTTTAAAACGATAACAAAGCCTTTTAGATTTAGCTTGTTTTTGACCTTTATATCAACTTGTTGCAATAGTTTTGTTAGTTGTGTGTAGTTAATAAAAACAGAAGTTAAATCGTTAATTAACAAGGTGCTGTATTCGTTTGTGATGTTGTTTAGTTTGGTTGCAGTTAAAGCTCCGTCTATTTTGAAATGGTTCGTTTCAACATCAAGAGTTTCAAACTTAGAACACAGAGACAGTAACTGCATCTGCTCTATGGTTTTCTTCAGGTTTCGATGGTCGATATTGACTAAATAATAGAAGCCTGAATCAGGAATGCTGTTAACGGGTGTTATCCGGCTTGCAGCGCCATCGATGATAATTGATTTATAACCCAATTCATGCATTAAATGATCTACTACCTGTGTTAGTTGCTCATTGTGTTCCGGGCCAACCAACTCAATATTACCATCTCTAACTGTTTTGGCAATTACAATTTGGCCTAGTTGTGTGTAAATAGGAAATGCTTTTTCGATCTTAAACAAACCGTTACTTTTCGCAAGCATATTTGTACTGGTAACAATAGCATCTCCTTTAATTGTTTTTATCTGTGGTTTATTCCTACCATCAATCATATCATTGTTTTCACCATCAATACCAATGGTTGCAAATGCGGGTGATTCAACTTTTCTGATTTGGTTGAGAGCCCAGTTCAAAAATGTTGTTTTACCTGCATTTTTACGATTACCCATTACAAACGTAGTGGTGTTGATAAAGCGATATGTTAATGCGTCAGTGGTCATTATTATAGTAACCATAGACTGACTAAATGAAGCCAGCCTATGGAGTTAGTTATATATGGATTGTTTAAGAGACATTAGTGTTTGCCATTCCCATTGGTACGTGTTTCACGGCGCAATGCCTGGGGGCGAATTGTACCACCTTCATTAAGTAACTTGGCTACACCATCTTTGGCAACCAATGAATCATTATTGCAATATTCGCAATCATCCTTTTCGTGTCCCTGGTAGTCGGAAGGCTGAGTGTAACTGGTTATCATACCTTCGTAATTACGTAATACCACACGCTTCTCTGTTTGAGAAATCAGGTAGTCTGGCATTACCGGTATTTTACCACCACCACCAGGTGCATCAACTACAAAAGTAGGAACTGCCATACCAGATGTATGACCACGAAGGTTTTCAATAATTTCAATACCTTTTGAGATGGTTGTTCTAAAGTGAGAAATCCCTTCTGATAAGTCGCACTGGTAGATATAGTATGGCTTCACGCGGATACGCAATAAGTCGTGCATCAATGCTTTCATAATATTAGAGCAGTCATTGACACCTTTTAACAGGACTGATTGGTTACCCATTTGAACACCTGAGTTAGCCAGTTTTTCGCATGCCTGACGAGCCTCTTCAGTAATCTCTTTCGGATGGTTGAAGTGTGTGTTCACATAAACCGGATGGTGTTTTTTGATGATATTACACAAGTCATCAGTAATACGTTGAGGCAACACAACCGGCATACGGCTACCAATACGAATCACTTCAACATGATCAATCTTACGTAGCTCTGTTAAAATATAATCGATTCGGCTATCGCTTAAAATTAATGGGTCGCCACCAGAAATTACTATGTCGCGGATTTCAGGTGATTTAGCAATGTATTCAAATGCTTTTTCCAAATGACCTTTGGCCATATCTTCATCTGTTTCACCAACGATACGGCGACGCGTGCAATGACGGCAGTACATCGAACATTCGTGAGTAACCAGAAGAAGAGCTCTGTCAGGATAGCGGTGTGTTAATCCCGGAACCGGAGAATCCACATCTTCATGTAAGGGGTCACTTAGGTCAGAGTCAGCTATGTGTAACTCGTTCAATACCGGAACAGCTAATTTGCGTACCGGGCAGTCTCTGTCTTCCTTGCTCATTAAAGCTGCGTAATATGGCGTAATTGCCATCTTAAACTTCTTCAGCGTTTTTGCCAGGTGTTCTTGCTCTTCAGCACTTAACGGCAATACTTTTTCAAGACTGGGAACGTCGCGGATGGCATTACGCATTTGCCACTTCCAGTTGTTCCAATCCTCCTCACTCACATCCTTAAACAGAGGGATGCTTTTAAAGTCAACGTTTGAAAATTGTCGTTTCATTATGTAGATTTTTATTTTTTTTAATGATTGGTGTATTGCACAGTGTTCACATGTTATGTGTATAACTCTTCATATAGTTCTCTAATACTGTCGTTCTTTCGTAAGATGTCAATGGC
>JAKSBD010000099.1 GCA_022361295.1 Bacteroidales bacterium | reverse complement strand
CTGGCTAAAATGTAAAGAATCCGGGTAGCGTTTAGAGTCAAGGTATTCAAAATACAAATCCACTTCATCCTCGTGTGATAACATGGTTTGTTTAATGCCGTCAGTTACATTATCAGTCCACTCTAAGCCCTGGTGATAGGAGTGGAGTACCAGCACCTTTTTAACAGGATTAATCTGGCCATAGCTATAGGTGTTGATTAATATCAGTATCAGAATACTGAAAGCGGCGATCAGCTGTTTTTTTATTTGGTCCTTCACTCTATAAATTTCGTAAAGATTATTGACCTATCCTTGAATATGGCTGATATTTTTACCATTACAAAAAATCATTTGCCCTTTTAATAATCCGTACAATGTTCTTGGACTCCAATAAAAAAAGGAGAGTTTTCATATAGATGGTTGCTATGCAACCGCGCCGGAAACACCCTAACCCAACTGACGTAGTAGAACAAAATGAAAACTCTCCCGGTATTATCAAAACGGTTTAATTAAATCTTAAAAACTATACATAACATGCAATTGCAACCTTGTGTTTCCAACACGCTTAGTGTTGTTTACATTGTGTTTTTCGTCCGTCTCGCCATAAGCAGCATATGTTTGGTTTAACTCAACCATTACTTTGACATCTTTAGTGCCGGTTATAATGCGTGGTGCTATGCGTGCCACATAATCAATGTTACTGCCCCTGGCGTAAACAGCATTGCCTTCAGCAATGGCATCGCTGCTACCCAGTTGGTTAGCAATGCCTGCAAATAATCCAAAGTTCACTTTTGAACCCTGTGTAATTATTTCGGTCCAGTAATTAAGAGTACTAAGAGGCGTGTAAGTATATGTTTCTGTTTGCACATTGACACTTTTAACTCCATATCCACCTAACAACAGCATATCAGAACCATTTTGAGCATATATAGCCTGCAGCTTTATTTTTAGTGTTTTGAATTTAAGTGTAGTGTAGGCCAGGGCATGGTATGTCCGAAGGCTTTCGTCGATGACATTGCCGGCTGAGTTTAGTTGACGCGGAACAATTTGTTTTGTTCCGGCAACCACACCAAATACACTATTCCCTTTCACGCCATACTCAATATGGGCATCGAATTCAGGCATGGATGACTGTCGTAAGTAAATATTACTGGCACCATCAGGACCTGATGATTTAAAATCAAATTGAGATACAGCAGCCAATGAAGCCCTGAATTTGTCAGAAAACTGATGCGTCACTCTGATCTGCGGATTTCTTGACAAAACCGATACGGGTGCTGCAGCTCCCCATGATGATATCTCAGGAAAGCAACTGGTTACAAACATTGGATGCCAGTATTGCCCAAACAGGACGCTCGTTTTCTTAAATTTGAGATGAGCCATGGCATGACGCATACGCAACAGGCCAATGGATGCATTAGTTGTTCCTACAAAATCAAACTCAATTAATCCGCTTAGTTGCCCACCAAAAAGCTTAACACCACCTGCTTTAGCCCTTAACCTACTGTGTATACTTAAGAAAGAAAAGTCACCTTCTTTGTTGATATCAACACCATTTTCATCATAACTGATGGGTGCAGGGTAAAGGATTACATCACCATCACGGGCAGAAACGACCTTACGGCTGTCGAAAATAGCCTCGGTTGATACGAAACCACTCAATTTCACCTTAGGCTTCTCTTGTGCCTGTGCAGAGTGTATACCAAGTCCTGCCAAAATTATAAATGCCATACTTAATGCCACTTTAGCAGCTTTCTTTTTCAATGGTTTGGTTACCTTATCCACCAGGTAAACAATTGATTCGTGACTAACACCGCTGTTTTTGGATAAACCAATTTCACATGTTCTTGATGTTGAGTAACCGTGCTTAACATCGTGTGGCAATTGTAGTTTCAGATTGCGTAAACCATGCTCGTTTAACTCAGGGAAAGAAAAACCACGATCGCCTGCGAAGCCACAACAGTTGGTGTCGGGTTTAATTACCTTGGTCGTACACATATTCGCCAGATTTAACAGATGTTCATCCATTCCCATCTTTTTCATGCTGCACACTGCAAATACGGAAACTGTTTCATCAAGCGGCTCAAATGTTAGTTTATCTTTCAGGAATTCTAAAATAAATTCAACAGGTTCGTAAAGCTTTAATCTATCCTGCATATTATCTTTCATGGTGTACAGGCATGGACTCATATCGCATACAACCGGGTACTTACCATTTTCACTGGCTTCTTTCAATGCCCTTTCCAATTCATCGGATTTCATCAGTCCTTGCTTCTTAAATCCCTTGCTTGAGTAGGACATGCCACAACATAACTTATTCATGTTAGCGGGGTAAATAACTTCAAAGCCTGCTTTTTTCATCAGACGCTCAAAAACAGCAGTCAGCTGTTCTTTCGACTGATCTTTTGAAGGTCCCATGGAGCGATTAATACATGACGGGAAATAAACCACCTTATCAGGATTGTTTTTATTAACCATTTGCGGTACAATCTTTTTTGATGCCTTAGGCATGTACTTGTTCCATAATGGAATCCGTTTGCCCGATAAAGAGTAGAGGCCTTTTGAGATGGCTCCTGTTAAGCGGCTACCTAACAGAGTATGTCCAAAGTTGATGACACTTAATGTATTACGTAAAGTACCAGTGACTGTGCCCATATTTGATGCCAGCCATGTGGCCACTTTGTTTTGACCTGTAGTGTGGCTTTGGAATCTTAGTTCCTTAATTAATTCGCCGGTGTTTATCTTTACCGGACAGCTTAGAGCGCATAATCCATCAGTTGCGCAAGTTTCATCACCCGCATATTGGTAGGCATTAACCAGTGCAGCTGCTTCATGTGGCTTTTCGCCACTGACTTTCAGTCGTGAGATTTCACGGAAAGTCGCGATTCTCTGTCGTGGCGAAAGAGTAAGCTCATTGGCAACACAAGTAGGTTCACAGAAACCACATTCAATGCATTTATCCACCTTATCCATTGCAGGAGGTAATGGTTTCAGGTTTTTAAGGTGAGATTCTGAATCATTATTCAGGATCACACCAGGATTAAGCATGTATTCAGGATCGAAGATGGCTTTGATTTCTTTCATCATCTGATAGGCTTCATTACCCCATTCTTTTTCAACAAATGGAGCCATATTACGCCCCGTTCCATGTTCAGCCTTTAAAGCGCCATCATATTTATCAACCACCAGTTTAACCAGCTGCTTCATAAAGGCATCATAACGCTCTATTTCTTTGGGGTCGCCCAAATCCTGAGTAAAAACAAAGTGCAGATTACCTTCGAGAGCATGACCAAAGATTACCGCTTCACTATAGCCGTACTCAGCAAATAATGCCTGTAAATCAAGGGTTGCAGAAGCCAGTTTAGGTACCGGAAAGGTTACATCCTCAATAATGACTGTGGTGCCTGTTTTTCTTATAGCCCCGACCGATGGAAACAAGCCCTTGCGAATTTTCCATAGTGCGTTAAATTCAGCCGGTACATCAGTAAAGGATAGTGGTAACTCTGAAGGGATGTCTTTGATGGTATCAAGAATGACATCAATCTGTGCTTGTAATATTGCTTTGTCTGATGCCCGTGTTTCTACCAAAATAGCACTGGCATCTTTTGACAATAATTTCAGGTATGCAGGCACACCATCCTGATTTTCGACCGATCTGAGTCCTGCACGATCTATTAATTCAACTGCAGCTACCGGACTACTTTTTAAGGCAGATACTGCATTACATGCTTTTTCTATATCCGGAAACACCATAAGAGAACTGGCTTTATGGGCGTGCTCAATAACTGTCCTGTAGGTAATTTCAGCAATAAAGCCTAATGTACCTTCAGACCCGATCATTATATGTTCGATAACGTCAAAAGGATCAGAAAAATCAACGAAGGCATTTAGGCTATAGCCAGTTGTATTTTTCATTTTGAACTTATCCTTGATACGCTGGGTCAAAGGTTCATTGGCTTTAACAGCCTGCACAAGCATATTAATATCGTCTATAATATGTTTGTGCGTTGTTGCGAACTCTTCTCTGCTTTTGTAACATCCGGTATCCAGATAAGCACCATCGCGAAAGACAACTTTCATGCTGTCTACGGTCTTATAAGAATTCTCGGAAGTACCACAACACATACCGCTGGCGTTATTGGCAGCGATACCACCAATCATAGCTGCAT
>JAKSBD010000100.1 GCA_022361295.1 Bacteroidales bacterium | reverse complement strand
TGACAGGCCGGCATTCTAACCAGCTGAACTACCAGACCAGTTTTATCTTCAATTATTTCTAGTGAAACTAAACAAGCGGTCTGGACGGGACTCGAACCCGCGACCTCCGGCGTGACAGGCCGGCATTCTAACCAGCTGAACTACCAGACCAGTTTAATTTCATTTCAGTCTTTTTAATAAGCTTTTTTCCGTTTGAAAATCGCCTGCTTCCCTTTAATAATACCGCTTTGGTTGGGTACCCCTGTTTCTGAAAGCGATGCAAAGATAAGTCTTCTTTTCTATTATGCAATACTTTTTTTCAATAGAAATGCAGCTTTTATTTCAACTTTTCAGCTTGACCATTTGCTGTCAGTCATTTAAGAGATTAAAAAAAAGAACATTTTTTTTTGAGCAGCGGTATTTAAACCCAAAATCACAAGATCGGTCCCTTAAACCAACTCTATCACTAATGAATCTCTACGACTATAGTCAAATAGAAACGGTCCTTGTTAGCCGATTAATCATTTATCATTCCATTCTAAACTATTAAACATCCAGGACAATGATACAGGCCTTTTATTCCAAAACCGACCTATATGTTACCTTCCCATAGAAATGCCGTTAAAACCCGCTCATTTCAAACACAAATGATACAATAAAAAAAGGTGTCACCTAACGGTAACACCTTTCTTTGTATTATTCGTAAAAAGATACTTACTCTTTCTCTACTTTCTTCAATAGTGCCTTAACGGTGATAACCTCTAAATAAGTTGTACCGCCACCGATACCGAAACTACCGCCTAAGTATGCTACTAAATCATCCTCAACCAACACCTCTTTCTTCAAGAGTTTCTTTAAGGTTTTCTTTAAGATCTCCTTCTTAGAGCTACCGTCTTCCATCAAACGAGGGACAACACCATATGACAATGCTAACTGACGTCCTACATTGGCATTGTAACATAAAGCATAAACAGGACAAGTACCTCTGAAGGCAGCCAGGTAACGGGCTGTTTTCCCTGTTAAACTATCTGTTAATACAGCTTTAATATTTAAATTCTTACTGGCTCTAACAGCTGTATCTGATAAATATGCTGTAATGTCGTTGGTATCGTGCAATACTGGTATATCGTAACGACTATCTTTTGAAGCTTCAACTTCCTTGGCAATTTTAGCCATTGTTTTTACAGCTTCAACCGGATAGTTACCATAGGCAGTTTCACCACTTAACATGATGGCATCTGTACGGTAATAAATAGCATTAGCAACATCTGTTACCTCCGCACGTGTCGGACGCGGGTTTTTAATCATTGTATGCAACATCTGCGTGGCCACAATAACCGGTTTCTTAGCCTCAACACACTTGCGAATCATGCGACGCTGAATGCCTGGAATCTTTTCCTGTGGAATTTCAATACCCAAATCACCACGAGCAACCATTACACCATGAACGTGCTCTAAGATCTCGTCTAAGTTGGCTACACCTTCTTCGTTCTCGATTTTAGCCACAATCTTCATCGGGCTTTCCATTTCATTTAAAATCTGCTGAACTTCAAGAACATCTTCTTTATTACGCACAAATGAGTGAGCAACAAAATCGATATTATTTTGCGCAGCAAACTTGATGAAATTGCGATCTTTTTCCGTTACTGAAGGTAAGTTAATACGCACACCAGGAACGTTTACACTCTTACGACTTCCAACAGTACCGTCATTTAAAACCTGACAAACCAAGTGCTCATCTTCTTTGCCTGTTACTTCCATAGCAACCTCACCGTCGTCAATCAAAATCTGACCTCCAACAGGCATGTCTTTTACAAAATCAGGATAGCTAACGCAAATGCACTCTTTTGATGACAGGCAATCTAAATCACCTTTTACCTTCAAAACATCGCCTGTTTTTAATTCGATGTCATCATCACATTTGGTGGTTCTGATCTCCGGGCCTTTTGTATCAATCAAAATGGCAATTTTGTCAGAGACAGCTCTCACATTTGTAATAACTTTAAGTACGCCCTCAAAATCCTGATGAGCAGTATTCAAACGAACAACGTTCATCCCTGATTTGTAAAGCTTCTTAAGAAAATCAACATCACAATTGCGATCCGAAATTGTAGCAACAATTTTGGTAAACTTCTTCATAATCAATTTTTCTTGGTGGTATGCAACAATTATTACTATTCTGAATAAGGCTCTTCCCCAACCCTAACCAGATTTTAATTAAAATATTAATTGGAATTTTATTATTTCGATCGTTTAAATGCTTCAATAGCCAAACGGTAAGAATCTAATCCAAATCCGGCAATGACTCCCTGGCACACGGCCGATAAGAATGATTTATGCCTGAATTCTTCCCGCTTATGCACGTTACTAATATGAACTTCAATAACTGGACTTTTTATGGCTGATATGGCATCGGCAATGGCCAATGATGTGTGCGTATATGCACCTGCATTAATAATTATACCGTCTGTATTAAAACCTGCTTCATGTAATTTATTTATTATATCTCCTTCATTATTTGACTGAAAGTAAGATATCGTGTCATCAGTATATTCACCAACGAGCTTGTTCAAATAATCATCAAATGTTTCACTTCCATATATAGAAGGCTCACGTTTCCCGAGCAGGTTTAAATTGGGACCGTTTATTATTAACAAGTTCATCCGCTACTATTATTAATCGCTGCAAAATTACGATAGTTTGTTGGAATAAAAAAGCCAGCGAAATATTTTAAATTTTATAGGAAAAATAAACATTATTTTAAATTTTTCCGTAGCTTTATTGCTTGTTATCAGTTCAACTCTTATTTTTACTGGTAATGAATCAATCGGGAAACATTTTAAATTGTTAAATTATGAATTGGGAATCAGAAATTAATGAATTCAGAAATTACCTTAAAATTGAGAAGGGATTATCTGAGAATTCTATTCATGCCTACATTACTGATCTAACAAAGCTGGTTACTTTTTTAGAAGACAAGGGAAAAAAGAAAGGGCCTGAAGATGTAATTCTTGCAGACCTTAAGGAAATGATGCAATGGATCGGCGACAGAGGCATTAGCCCTCGCACACAAGCACGTGTTATCAGTGGCATCAAGTCATTCTACAAATTCTTATTAATTGAAGAAAAAGTAGAAAAAGATCCTACTGCGCTGCTTGAATCACCAAAGATCGGTCGTAAACTACCTGATATTCTGTCGGTAGAAGAAATCGATACAATTATTAACTCTGTAGACTTAAAGAAATCTGAAGGACAGCGCAACAAGGCTATCTTAGAAACACTTTACAGTTGTGGCCTTCGCGTTTCTGAGCTTATTGAACTAAAAATCTCTAACCTTTTCTTCGAATCGGGATTTATTAAAATCGAAGGAAAAGGCAACAAAGAACGCTTAGTACCAATCAGTTCTAAAGCCATTAAAGAGATTAACCTGTACCTGAGTGAGTATCGTCGTACGCTTAAAATTCACAAAGAAGATGAGGATATTTTGTTCTTAAATCGTCGTGGACATAAGTTATCGCGCGTTATGATCTTTACTATCATTAAAAATCTGACCAAAAAACTTGGTTTTGAGAAGAATATCAGTCCGCACACCTTCCGCCACTCATTTGCTACTCACCTGATTGACGGTGGAGCTAACCTAAGAGCTGTGCAGGAAATGCTTGGACACGAATCAATCATTACTACTGAAATATACACTCACCTTGACAAGGAATATTTAAAGAATACTTTAATACAATTCCACCCAAGGTCGTAGTTAACGATAATGACAAGAAAAGCGCAACCAACTATGGATTGCGCTTTTTTTATTTGCTATTACCTATCAGAATAATATGATTAACAACTCGAATTATTTATTTAAATGTTCGAGGCATGCTTTACATAATCCACTCACTTCTATTGATATTTCTTCAACCTGATGATCAGGAATAGTTATTTGAATGGACTGCTTTACATGTATGCACGACACTTCATTGCAATTTGTACATTTAAAATGTATGTGCTCATGCTTATGGCAATCCTGCGAACACTCTCTCGTACATAATGCATAGTAGATTTCATCACCTGAGGTAGATGCCTTGTGAACAATACTACTATCTATTAAAGCATTAATTGTTCGATAAAGCGTCACACGGTCAAAGTTCTTAAGACTTTCCTGAATGTCTGAATACGGAACTGCCGAAGCACTTTCACTTAACAGCTTAAGCAATTCAACCCTTATAGGCGTGGCTTTTAGTTTCCTCTCGCGTAAATAGTCTTTTATTTTTTCCTGAGCATCCATGGCACAAAAATATATTAATTGCCTTTTTAAACTGAAAAGAAGGACAGAAAATTACATTAACAACCAACTTTACATTTCACTTAATAGCTAATTATCTATAAACAGTAACTATTTCAACCAGGTTTTTACACGCATTAATTCTTTATGAATACTTATAGTATAAGGTTATAACAACACTGTTTTTTTTCTTATTTTTGCAGACTTATATAATCACGTCAATAGCAAGTGACTATTGATGAAAATGTAAAAACAGAAGAAAGACAATTACAATTATGGAAATTGCAAGCAAGTACAACCCGTCTGCTACCGAAGACAAGTGGTATAAGTACTGGATGGATCAAAAGTTATTTCATTCAGAACCAGATAAGCGCGAACCTTATACAATATTAATGCCGCCACCAAACGTCACCGGCGTCTTGCACATGGGTCACATGCTAAACAATACGATTCAGGATATTCTGATTCGTCGTGCGCGCATGATGGGCAAAAATGCTTGCTGGGTACCTGGTACCGATCATGCTTCTATTGCAACAGAAGCTAAAGTGGTTAACCGCCTTAAAGAGCGAGGCATTGATAAAAAAGAGCTTAGCCGCGAAGAATTTTTAAAGCATGCTTACGACTGGACTGACGAATATGGTGGGATCATTCTAAAGCAATTGCAAAAAATGGGCGCCTCGGCCGATTGGGATCGCACCTATTTTACAATGGATGACGAGCGCTCTGAAGGCGTTATCAAATCGTTTGTAGAGTTATACAACAAAGGCTTAATTTATCGTGGGGTACGAATGGTAAACTGGGATCCTGCTGCCTTAACTGCACTTTCTGACGAAGAGGTTATTTACAAAGAGAAACAAGGAAAGCTTTATTACTTAAGATATAAAATTGAAGGTAGCGATGAATATGTAACAATTGCTACTACCCGCCCCGAAACTATTTTGGGTGATACTGCCGTATGTGTGCATCCCGACGATGAGCGTTTTAAGCACCTAAAAGGTAAAAATGTCATTGTACCATTGGTCAACCGCGTTATCCCAATTATTCAGGATTCATATGTGGATATGGAGTTTGGTACAGGTTGCTTAAAAATTACACCGGCTCACGATGTTAATGACTACGAAATCGGACTGAAGCATAACCTGAAAGTAATCGACATTTTTAATGATAACGGTACCTTAAGCGAAGCTGCCGAACTATTTATTGGCGAAGATCGATTTGATGTTCGTAAAAACATTATTCCAGTGCTTGAAGAAGCAGGAAATATTGTAAAAATTGAAGATTACAATAATAAGGTAGGATACTCGGAGCGAACGCATGTGGCTATTGAGCCAAAACTATCGGCACAATGGTATCTTAAAATGGACGAAATTTCGAAGCCAGCCCTTAATAATGTAATGAACGATACCGTTCAGTTTCATCCGCCAAAATTTAAAAATGTTTTCCGCCACTGGATGGAAAACGTTAAAGACTGGTGTGTATCGCGTCAGCTATACTGGGGCCATCAAATACCAGTGTTTTACCTTGAGGATAACTCGTATTTTGTTGCCGAAACCAAGGAAAAAGCACTTGAGCAAGCCAAAGAAAAAACAGGTAATGCTAATTTAACTTTAGACGATTTGCGCCAGGATGACGATGTATTAGATACCTGGGCTTCATCGTGGCTACTGCCATTTACCGGTTTTGAAAAACCAGAAGATCTGGCATACTACTATCCTACTTCCGATTTGGTTACAGGACACGACATTATCTTTTTCTGGGTAGCGCGAATGATTATTGCCGGTTACGAGTTTAAAGGTGACCTACCGTTTAAGAATGTTTATTTTACGGGTATGGTGCGTGATAAGCAACGCCGTAAAATGTCAAAATCACTCGGTAACTCACCCGATCCATTAGATCTAATCGATAAGTATGGTGCCGATAGTGTTCGTATTGGCATGTTATTTTGCTCACCTGCCGGTGGCGATTTGCTATTCGACGAAAGCCAACCGGAACAAGGGCGTAACTTTGCCAATAAAATATGGAATGCGTTCCGATTGGTTAAAGGATGGGAAATTGACAACAATATTGAGCAGCCAGAGTCTGCCAAACAAGCCATTGCCTGGTTTGATGCCAAATTAGATCAAACCATTCAGATATTAGACGATCATTTTAGTAAGTACCGTATCTCAGATGCGTTGATGACCGTTTATACCGTTTTCTGGCAAGAATTCTCATCGTGGTACCTTGAGGCTATTAAGCCAGCTTACCAGCAACCTTTGGATGCTAAAACCTACGAAGCAACATGCATGTTCTTTGATAAAATGCTGCGCTTGTTACATCCATTTATGCCTTTTATTACCGAGGAACTGTGGCAGGCACTTGAGGAACGCAAAGACGGAGAAAGCATTATGAAGGTTGATATGCCAACCGTTACCGGGGCCGATACTACATTGTTAGAAAAATTTGAAATGCTGAAGGATGCAGTTGGTGGTGTTCGTACCATTCGTAAAGAAAAGAACATACCAATGAAAGACGCTCTTTCGTTAAGCATTTTAGCAGGCGAAGAGTTTGCAGACGATTTCAACGGAATACTAACTAAACTTGCCAACATAAGCGAGTTAACCATGGTGGATGAAAAAGTGGAAGGTGCCGTTTCGTTTATGGTTCGCACCAGCGAGTACTTCGTGCCAATGGATGGTTTAATTGATGTTGAAGCTGAAATTGCCAAACTAGAGAAGGACCTGGCTCACCAGGAAGGCTTTTTGAAAGGTGTGATGAAGAAGCTTGGTAACGAACGCTTTGTTGGCAGTGCGCCGGAAGCTGTTGTTGCTAAAGAACGTCAGAAACAAGCTGATGCAGAGGCTAAAATCAAGACTTTAACTGAAAGCATTGCTCGTCTTAAAAAGTAAAGAGAAGTATATTAATATATTGAAAAGGGTAGCTCATTGAGTTACCCTTTTTCTAGTTTAAAATTATTGCCTTATGAGGATGGTTGTATGGCAATTATTGCCTGTTCCGCTGCAAGTAACTTCCTTCATCAAAACAGGCTCGATTGCAGCGGATTGATGGGTGTAACGCAAGAAAGTATACAAGAAAATCATGGCCTTTCATAACATTTCGGCACATATTTCATTTTTAAGCGCAGCTCTTCCCGCCTGAATCGAAACAGGGTTTCGAAGGATTGAAAGCCAGTGATAAGAGTGGATATTGCGTAATGGCGGCTTTGACGAAGGAAAAGGGAAGCCTGAAGCAATAAATCCATCTCTGGTGCATAGCAATCAACTCTTTCAATCAAGTTTTGCATCCTTTTTAAAAAGGATGTGCCTGCCCGGCACCGAGGGCTAAAGATAACTATGTTGACATTGTAATAATTAACAATAAAGCGTATAAAGAGTAGCTATGCCGAAAAAGAAAAAGCTCCCATTACTTCACACTATAAACCTCTTTCTCATAAAAGCGACAAAATTCTTTTAAACCACATCTGCCGCATTTCGGCTTGCGGGCAATACACACATACCTGCCATGCAATATGAGCCAGTGATGGGCAATTGGCAACAACTCTTCAGGAAAGTACTTAACGAGCTGTTTTTCGGTGTC
>JAKSBD010000582.1 GCA_022361295.1 Bacteroidales bacterium | reverse complement strand
AATAAAGATTTTAGCTATCCTGTTTTTCATCCAAATAAGGAGAAGAAATCAGAGGGGTGCATCATTCTACTTCATGGCTTGAATGAACGAAGTTGGGAAAAGTACTATCCATGGGGTTATCAGCTGGCTCACAATACACAGAAAACAGTCATACTATTTCCTATCGCACATCATATGAATCGCTCACCCAAAGTTTGGAGTGATCCAAGGCAGATGAGTCCGTTTGTTAAAAAGCGAAAGTCGTTATTGCCCGATGTGAATAATCTTAGTGTGGCCAATGTGGCTCTTAGCGAACGCTTGACCAATAGACCTGAGCGATTTTTATTGTCCGGTTATCAGGCAGCCAATGATATTTTGGATCTGGTGGCGTATATAAATGATGGATACCATCCATTAATTAATAAAAAAGCCCCAATTGATTTCTTTGCTTATTCCATCGGATCGTTTTTGGCGCAAATACTTTTTCTTGCAAATGGGCATAAGGAATTATCAAACAGTAAGCTTTTCATTTTTTGTGGAGGGAGTGCTTTTACAGATTGGCAGGGTGTTTCAAAGTATATAATGGATAGTAAAGCGTTTGATCGCTTACATATGTATTATGAGTCAGAGCAAAGAACAGACCCTTTGGTATCGCATGTTTTGAACGAAACGGCACTTGGGCAGTCGTTCGTTGATATGTTATCTCTTAAGAATTTAAGGAAACGAAGTGTCAATCATTTTATTTCAATGAAGGATCGGATATCGGCTGTGGTTCTAAAGAATGATACTGTAGCGATTGCAGATAAAGTAAAACAAACTTTAAAAGGGGTGCGTGTGGATGAATGGGATTTAAAATACCCCTATTCTCACATTATGCCATTTCCCTTGCTTTCTAATAAATTGGTAAATCAGGTTAACGAAGCTTTTGACAGATTGATGTTAAAGGCGACAATGCTTTTTACAACTTAATGAGAATGAATGATTGTTAACCTGAAAAAAAGGGTGATTGGTTAAACGTAACCATCACCCTTTTTTAGAAACTGTATAAGTTTAATTCTTTGGCTTATTTTGGCGGCTTAAGCCCTCATACTTCTGCAAAAATTCTTTAAGTAGCGATGCTATTCGCATCATTTTTGCCTCGTCAGAGAACTTAATTCATCCAAACTAACTCACAAAAACAAAATTTAAACAGTTTCTAGAATATATTATAGAAAGATCTATCCTAACATTTCGATCACCTGATTAAATACATTCTGACCTGTAAAGCCAAATTTCTCATCCAATACAGTGTAGGGAGCTGAATAACCAAAATGATCTAAGCCCCAAACTTTACCATTTGATCCAACCAAACCTTCTAAAGTCACCGGTAAACCTGCTGTCATTCCAAAACGTGGTGCATCCACTGGCAAAACAGATGTCTGATATGCAGCATCCTGATTGCGGAATAAACCTTCAGAAATAACTGAAACAACATTTACTTTCAATCCTTTTTCTTCACGTAATAGTTTTGCACCATCAGCCAAAGTAGATACTTCAGATCCGGAAGCTAACAATACTACGTCAGGTGTATCAGCATCTTTCTCCACAATGTAAGCTCCTTTTTCTGACTGCAAAGCCATTTCGTAAGAGCTTCCCGGAAGATTAGGAATGTTTTGACGTGAAAGAATCAAAGCTGTTGGTGTCTTCGTGTTTTCCATTGCCATTTTCCACGCAACTGTTCCTTCGTTAACATCTGCCGGACGTAGCACTAACATGCTGTTATCTCCATGATGGTTCTTTAATTTCTCCAACAAGCGAATTTGCGCTTCCTGCTCAATAGGCTGGTGGGTTGGACCGTCTTCTCCTACACGGAATGCATCATGTGTCCAGATATATTTTACTGGCAATTGCATTAAGGCAGCCATACGTGCAGCTGGCTTCATGTAATCAGAGAACACAAAGAAAGTACCACAAGCAGGAATAACACCACCGTGCAGTGCCATACCATTGGCAATGGCTCCCATGGTTAACTCAGCCACACCAATCTGTAAGAAGGCACCTGAGAAATCACCCTTTTTAAATTCAGTTGTTTTCTTTAAGAAACCATCTGTTTTATCAGAGTTGGCTAAGTCAGCCGACATCACAATCATATTTTCAACCTGCTCGGCTAATACACCT
This sequence comes from Bacteroidales bacterium, assembly GCA_022361295.1. Taxonomy (GTDB): domain Bacteria; phylum Bacteroidota; class Bacteroidia; order Bacteroidales; family Marinilabiliaceae; genus Carboxylicivirga. The sequence goes on along the minus strand of JAKSBD010000582.1, from coordinate 16,338 downwards.
AATACAGTGGCCGATGCAGCGCGTGTTGCAGCTCCTGCCTTTTGCTCAATGGCAGCATAATCAACAGCTGTTTCACCAGAGATAAACTTCTCAAATTTAGCTGCTAATTCAGGATTTGCTTTTGCCCATTCAGCTTGCTCATTTTTTTTGTCAGCTACATAGGCTGCTTTTTTTGCATTAATTTCAGTATATAACTCAGCTACTTCAGCGAAAATCTGAAATGGATTTTCTGCATCGGCACCCAGGTTTTTCATTGTTGCAGCAAAAGAAGCACCGGCTGCGCTCAATGGCTGTCCGTGTGTAGACACTTTCTTTTCAAAAGATTCGCCACTTTCCGTTACAGCGCCTTTACCCATAATGGTTTTACCAATAATTAAGAAAGGTTTCTCTGTTTCTGCATTGGCAGCATCAAGTGCTTTGCGAATCTGATCCTGGTCGTTACCATCGATAGTTATGGTGGCCCAACCCCAGGCTTCGTATTTTTTTGCTGTATCCTCAATGGTTACAACATCTGTAACAGTGGATAACTGAATATCATTTGAATCATAGAACATGACAAGGTTGCTCAAACCCAAATGACCGGCGAGACGTCCTGCTCCCTGTGATATTTCCTCCTGAATACCACCATCAGAAATAAAAGTATAAGTTTTGTGGCTCATCCACTCACCAAAGCGAGCAACTAAAAAACGTTCAGCAATTGCTGCTCCCACAGCCATTGTATGACCTTGTCCAAGGGGACCTGAGGTGTTTTCAACACCTCTTTCAAAATCAACTTCCGGGTGACCTGGTGTAGGGCTATCCCACTGGCGGAAGTTAGCTAAATCTTCAAGGCTGTATGTTCCTGTTAGTGCCAGTCCGGAATATAACATGGGAGACATGTGGCCAGGATCAAGGAAAAAACGGTCGCGGTTAAACCAGGTACGGTCTGCAGGGTCATAGTTCAAATATTCCGAAAACAATACATGCATAAAATCTGCTCCACCCATAGCACCACCTGGGTGACCTGATTTTGCTTTTTCAACCATCGCGGCTGATAAAATCCGAATGTTGTCGGCTGCTAACTTTGAAATGTTCTTGTCCATTACGTTTTTAAAATTTAAAAATTTCATACAGTTCATCCTGTATGGAACTTGTATAGTAACCCGGCATTACCCGGGCTACCAAACAGGTTTCTATTGTTGTTAATTTACGCGGTAAATACACAACAGTAGAACAGTCTTCAAACTGAGCGCAAAAATACACTTTTTTCTAAACCAGATAAATAATTATAGGCATGACTTTTATTGTTTTTTCCTGATTTGCTACCTATTATGAATTATGTTGAGAAAAACAGAATAGCTTAAACAAACTAAATACCTTGAGCTGCACTTTGGATCTGATAAGGCTATACATATACTCTAATATCTAATGAACAATTATTAGTTTTGTGTTTCATTTTATATTGATGCTATGTTGAAAATTATTGCTGATAATAAAATACCTTTTCTGAAAGGGGCTCTTGAGCCATTTGCTGAATTAGTTTATTTGCCGGGTGGTGAAATTGATAATAAGATATTAAAGGATGCAGATGCTCTTGTTACCAGAACTCGCACAAAGTGCAATGAGGATTCATTATCAGGCAGTAAGGTAAAGATAATAACATCGGCGACCATCGGATTCGATCATATTGATACCGTTTGGTGTGAGCAAAATGATATTAAATGGACCAATGCCCCTGGATGTAATTCGGAATCGGTTAAACAATATGTTGGAGCTGTATTGGCTTTACTTGTTGAACAAAAGGGATGGCAATTAAAAGGTATATCAATTGCGGTGGTTGGAGTTGGTAATGTGGGACGCAAGGTGTCTGCTATGGCAAATGCCCTGGGTATGACTGTTTACGAAGTTGACCCACCCCGGGAACGTTCCGAGAAAGAAAAGGCGTTTTTTAAACTTGATGATGTTGTAGGTAAAGCTGATATAATCACGTTTCATACACCACTAACAAGAGAAGGTTCTGATAAAACGTTTCACCTTTGTGATAAGGCTTTGCTGGAAAAAATGAAAAACAATACCATTGTTATAAACTCATCGAGGGGTGAAGTGGTTGACGGCAAGGCTTTAAAACATGCTTTAGGTGATAATTGTATTGGTGGGGCTGTATTGGATGTTTGGGAACAAGAGCCTGCAATAGATGCTGAGCTGCTGGATAAAGTATGGATTTCGACGCCGCATATTGCTGGATACTCACAGGATGGAAAAGCAAAAGGAACCCAGATGAGCGTACAATCTATCAGCCGCTTCTTTAACTTAGGTATTAATGATTGGAAAGCAACAGGTATACCGGAACCAGATGAATCTGTTATTACAATAGATGCTAAGGGATTGACTGATGAAAGTGTGATTGCAAAAGTTATTTTGCATACATACCCTCTAAACCGGGATGATTCAGAATTACGTAGTGATATAAGTCGATTTGAGTATTTGCGTGGTGCTTATCCGGTTCGCAGAGAATTTCAGGCCTACGCTGTTGAGTTGGTAAACGGAAATTCTGTGTTAAAGGATATTATACTAAGCTTAGGTTTTTCCAAAGTAGAGTTAAAATAAAAGCGACCAGGTTATATGTCCCTGGTCGCTCAACAAAATCCAGATATTTGATTGGGTAATTTTAAACCTTACTTAGCTTTAAATTGTGAACATTGACAAACTCTTTTATTGCATCTGTCATTGTTGGCTGGCCTATTTCCTGAAGGTCGTAATAAACGCGAGTGTTTGGTTTATTTATTTCAACCACTCTGTTTAAATCAATAGGTGTTCCAATAATAACTGAATCACAAGGCACATTATCAATGGTTGCCTGGAGGTCTTTAACCTGCTCTTCACCATATCCCATAGCAGGCAGCAAAGTGCCAATGTTTGGATAAATGCGATAGGTTTCAGCTAATTTGCCAACAGCATAGTCTCGCGGATCAATTATTTCTTTGGCACCAAATTTATTAGCTGCTACCGTTCCGGCGCCAATTTTCATTTCTCCATGCGTTAATGTTGGTCCATCTTCAATAACCAATACCCGTTTGCCTTTAATAGCTGAGATGTCATCTACCTTAATAGGAGAAGCTCCATCAATAACTGTTGCACCTGGGTTGGCTGCCGCAATATTGGCTCTTAATTGGTTAATGTCTTCAGGTGCGGCACTATCCATTTTGTTGATAACAATAATATCAGCCATTCGAAGGTTTACTTCACCAGGGTAATAAGTTAACTCATGATTGACACGATGTGGGTCCGCTACAGTTATTAATAAATCAGGCTTGTAAAAAGAAAAATCGTTATTGCCGCCATCCCATAATATAACATCACAGCCATCAGGATCATTCTCAGCTGCATCAACTATTGCCTGATAATCAACCCCTGCATAAATAACGTTTCCACGTACTACATGCGGTTCATATTCTTCCATTTCTTCAATGGTGCATTTGTGAAAAGCTAAATCATCAACACTGGCAAAGCGCTGAACTTTTTGCTTAACCAGGTCGCCATAAGGCATTGGGTGGCGAATAGCTACAACCTTTAGGCCTTGCTCCATTAGTAATTCAATTACGCGCCGCGATGTTTGGCTTTTACCACATCCTGTGCGGGTGGCGCAAACTGCAATGACCGGTTTATTACTCTTTATTTGCGTATCATTAGGGCCTAGAAGCATAAACGAAGCACCTGCCGCATTTACGCGGGCAGATAAGTTCATAACGCGATTATACGGTACGTCACTATAGGAGAATACACAAACATCAGCTTCTTTTTCAATGATTAGTTTTTCCAGATCATCTTCGGCAAAAATTGGAATACCTTCCGGGTAAAGAGCCCCGGCTAATTCTGATGGATATTTTCGCCCGTCAATATCAGGTATCTGAGCAGCTGTAAATGCGACTACCTTGTAATCCTGGTTATCTCTGAAAAAAGTGTTGAAGTTGTGAAAATCTCTACCGGCCGCACCGATAATAATAGCTCTTTGCATAATTCTGTTGATTTGGTTAGTAAATAATAGGTGTTCGGTCCTCAAATGAGGTTTCTATAAAAATACCTGAAGGATTTCTAAAAGACTAATTAATTGAACATGTTAAGAAACAGCGTGTTGATATTGACATTAAGATGTTTATAAAGTATTTTTATATGTTTGTCTAATGAATTTTCTTGCTCATTTATATTTATCGGGTGATAACCCTGGCATTCAGGTAGGTAATTTTATAGGAGATCATGTGAAAGGGCGCGACTACGAAAAGTATGAGCCAAGCATTAAGCAAGGTATATTGCTCCACCGTAAAATAGATCATTTCACCGATACCCATCCAGTTGTCAAACAAAGTTCAAAACGGCTTAGTGAGCGCTTTGGCCGTTATTCTGGTATTGTAACCGATGTGTTTTACGACCATTTTTTAGGTGTTAACTGGAACGAATTATGTGATATTCCGCTTAATAAATATGTGAATAAAGTTCATAAGGTGTTGTTACGCCACTACTTTAAGCTGCCTGCCGAAGTAAAGCGCTTTTTGCCATTTATGGTTAAAAGCCGCCGGTTGGAAACCTATGCCACTATAGAGGGAATCGACCGGAGTTTAAGGATTATGACCAATTATTCATCTTTACCCGATCATGTTTCATGGGGTATGCAGCAGATGGAAGAACAATATCAGGAATTTAATGAGGAGTTTATGACTTTCTTTAAAGATGTTCGATTAATGGCCGATGAAGAATTGAGAGGTTTTAATTCTGAAATGTAACAGAGATTTAGCAATAGGATCGAATGGTAAATTAACAAATCACGAAATTATTACTCATTACTTTTTCGCTTTCATCATTCGGTCTTTGCCATTTAAATCTTTTCGACATTCAATGTTTTTATAGCCAAGCTTATCTAACATTGATGTCATTTCTGCAGCCAGATATTCGTTAATTTCAAAGTAAAGAATGCCGTCGGCGGTAAGCATATGTTGGCCAAGTTGAGCAATGGTACGGTAAAACACCAAAGGATCATTGTCTGATACAAAAAGTGCTGTTTCAGGTTCGTGCTCCAAAACGTTGGCTTCCATCATTTTCTTTTCTAATTCACGCACGTATGGAGGATTACTCACAATAACATCATACTTATCTTCATCAGAGACGTGATTTAAAACATCTACCAGTTGAAATTTTACATTCTGATTCAGTCGCAAGGCATTATTTTTGGCAGTCTTAAGAGCTTCTTCAGATATATCCCATGCGCTAATATCTGCATTTGGAATATTAGCTTTTAATGAGATAGCTATACAGCCACTGCCAGTTCCGATATCAAGTAATCGTTTACCCGCATGATGATCATTAATAATCCATTGAACCAGTTCTTCTGTTTCAGGACGCGGTATTAATACAGATGGATTCACCAAAAACTCCAGTTCATAAAATTCGGTCGATCCAATAATATACTGAATGGGAATGTTATGTCTCAGCTGTTCAATATATGCTTCAAGCTGATGCAGCTGTTTAGCGTCCAGCAGTTCATTACCCATCATTAATAATTGGGTATTGTCAGCCTTTAACACATGCTGCAAAAGAAGTTTTGCCATTGGCCTGATCTCCAATTCCGGATAATGGTTTTTTAGCGCTGACTGTAGCTTTGAAGTAAATTGTTGAATCGTAGTGCCGCTCATTTTTTGTATCTTGAACGGCAAAATTACTAAACTCCGATGAATCATTTATCGCAAGAGGAAAAATACATTAAACGTTGTCTGCATCTGGCACAGCAGGCCGAAGGCAATACATACCCTAATCCAATGGTGGGAAGTGTAATCGTTCATAAAGGAAAGATTATTGGCGAAGGTTATCATAGAAAGTCAGGAGAGCCACATGCTGAGGTGAATGCTGTTCATTCTGTAAAAAATAAATCCTTATTAAAAGAGTCTACTTTATACGTTAATCTCGAGCCGTGTGCTCATTATGGGAAAACACCTCCCTGCTCGAAGTTAATTATTGACAATAGTATACCCAATGTGGTAATTGGCTGTGTGGACTCCTTTTCAGAGGTGGCTGGAAAAGGAATTGAGATGATGGAGAATGCCGGTGTTAAAGTAAAATTGGGGGTGTTGGAGCAGGAAAGCCTGGAGTTAAACCGTCGTTTTTTTACCTACCATAACAAGAAACGACCTTATATTATCCTTAAGTGGGCAGAAACGCAAGATGGCTATATTGATATTTTGCGAAATGAAGATAATTATGGGCAGCCTACATGGATTACCAATGAATGGGCAAGACGAGCTGTACATAAACAAAGGGCAAGTGAACAAGCCATTTTAGTAGGAACCCAAACAGCTATCAAAGATAATCCGTCCTTAACAGTGCGTGACTGGAAAGGAGCGCAACCGTTAAGGTGTGTAATTGATAAGAAATGCCGCATAGCAAAGGACTATAAATTATTGGATAGTCAACATCCAACTGTTGTTTATAACCTGGAAAAAGCAGAGAAAAAAGGTTTAACTGAATTCGTAAAGCTTTCAGAAGGCGAATTTACCAGGCAGCTGTTGAACGATTTGTGGCAACGTAATATTCAGTCGTTAATTATTGAAGGCGGACGTGCTACCTTGCAACATTTTATCAACGCCAATTTGTGGGACGAGGCGTATAAGTATATCGGCGATGTTTGTTTTCATAGTGGAGTTGAAGCACCTCAGTTCAAGGGAGAGTTGGTCGGTAAGCAAAATTTAGGATCCAGTAAATTGCGGGTGTATCGCAATTATACAAATGGCTAATTAACTACATTCTGAACATTCACTTGATTTCAGTGACTTTTATTAGGTGAAGAATTATTCAGGTTATACGGCAAAATAATTAACATCACCTTATCATACAATTGCTATAATTTGTAAATTACCAATATGAAATCTGACCGCAGTTTATGGACTTTATTGATAGTATTCCCCCACTTGTAATTAATATTGTAAAAGTGGCCTATGTGTTTGCAATGCTGGCCATTGTGTATGTTGTGATGCTGGAAAACCGCAGCCCGCTCAAAGCTATTCCCTGGATGCTGGTTTTGCTGTTTGTACCCGTTTTAGGCGTTGTTTTCTTTGTGTTTTTTGGACAAAATCTTCGAAAAGAGAAAATTATCAGGCGTAAAGGGCTGAAAAACCATGATTTGATACGTGAAATTGCGCACTCACAAAGCTACAAATTGGCTGAAGGCAGTATGGATGATATGCCGCGCATGGAGAATAATAAAAAACTTATTCAGCTTTTTCTGAATAACTCATCATCAATATTAACCATTGGTAATGAGGTTGAGGTACTTAATAATGGCAAAGCAACATTTAATGCTATTGTTGATGCCATCAAAAAAGCGCGTCATAGTATTCATTTGCAGTATTACATTTTTGATCAGGATGAAATTGGCAATCAAATTCTAAATATTCTTAAGGAAAAAGCAAGCCAGGGTGTTGAGGTGAGAATGATTGTGGACGATGTTGGTAGCTGGGAATTAAAGCGATCATTTTTTCAGGAGATGAATAGTTACGGTATTGAGGCATATAGTTTTCTTACTGTACGTTTCCCTACTTTAACCTCAAAGGTTAATTATCGTAATCATCGAAAAATAGTAGTAGTTGACGGTGAGGTGGGCTTTTTGGGAGGACTCAATGTTGCTGATCGTTACATCAAAGGTAATCCCGCTTATGGTATCTGGCGCGATATGCATTTACGTATTTGTGGTGATGCAGTTAATGCCTTGCAGTCGGTCTTTTTTTTTTTTTTTTTTTTTGTCAGTCAAAAAGATATTGCTGATGCAAAATACTTTCCACATAAAAAACCTACCGGAGATAAGTTGGTTCAAATTGTTGCCAGTGGTCCCGATTCGGACTGGCCTGGTATTATGATGGGCTATTATCAGGCCATATCTAATGCCAAGAAGTATGTTTATATCACTACGCCTTATTTTATGCCTGGCGAAAGTGTGCTGATGGCCCTTAAAGCTTCTGCTATGGGCGGTGTTGATGTACGTATAATTATACCTGAAAAAAGCGATGCTTATTTTACTGCTTTATGCACCAAGTCGTATGTTAAAGAAATGCTTCTGGCGGGTGTTAAATTTTACTTTTATAAACCAGGATTTTTACATAGTAAAATGATGGTAGCTGATGATGAGGTATGTACCATTGGAACTACCAATATGGACTTTCGCAGTTTTGAGCAAAATTATGAAGTCAATGCCTTCATTTATGATGAACAAAAGGCGAAAGAGGTAAAACAATACTTTATGGACGACCTCAGGGAATCGTACCTGATTGATATATCCGAATGGCGAAAACGCCCTTATTGGCAAAAAGCCAAGGAGTCATTTGCCCGATTATTTAGTCCGGCATTATAATGTTGGTACTTGGCTGATTGGTCGATTTGTTTATTCGATAAGTTACATTGTTGCAGAAGCGATTATTTGTTAATAACGTAACCATGGTTGAAAAAAAACGAATGACTTTACAATGTTGATTTAACAGCACCTCCTTCTAATGCGTACACTTGTCCGGTCACAAATTCAGCCATGGGTGACAATAGCCAGGCTGCCAGGTTTCCAAGGTAATCGGCCCGGCCAAATTGTTTTGCAGGTATTGCCTCAATAAATGCTTCTTTGGTGGTTTCAAAATCCTGACCGGCTAATTGAGCCTTTTTGTCAATCAGGCGGTTAATTGCAGCAGTATTGTGAGAACCTGGTGCTATCATATTAAAGTTGATATTTTGACCGGAAACTTCCTGAGAGACTGTTTTCATCATTCCCACAACAGCAAGACGTAACGAGGTGCTTAGTACCAGGTTTTCGATGGGTTGTTTTACCGATGAACTCTCAATGTATACGATGCGGCCATATCGTTTGCTTTTAAAATGTGGGATAAGCTTACGCGTCAGTTCAACTTTCCAACGCAGAATATTGCGGTAGGCATCATCCCAGTCAGACAAACGTGTTTCTTCAAAAAGCTTGGCAGGTGGACCTCCTGCATTTATTAATATGCCATCAATTTGATATTCATGCGCCAAACTAACCACCTTATTAATACAGTCGGGAGTGGTAATATCGCCTTTAACAGCTATAAAATTGTGTTTATATTCTGCCTGCAGTTTATCAAGTCCCTCTTGTTGGCGGGCAATACCAATTACTTTGGCACCGTCGTTGATTAAAGCAATGGCTGTGGCACGTCCAAATCCGGCTGTGGCACCGCAAACAATAAAGGTGTGGTTCTTAATGTGTAAATTCATGGCTTAAAATGTTTCCATTTAATTACAAATGAAAGTCGAAAAGGTTTTGAGAACAATATATGGCTGAGCCTGCTATACAAGGTAATTGTATAAAGTTGCAGATTATCATTTGTTTAGAGTTGTCATTAATCTGATGTATGATCGTATAAATGCAGAGTTTCGCCAGTTATAAAACATTAAACTTGACTAAATACTTTGTATTGACCAACTTTAGACAGCAATTTAAATAGTTAATCTACAGTTGGTTTTTCTTTTTGAGATATTCTTAACCTGATGGAGGAATTGTTGACAGCTTGTCTCATGTGTAAAACCATTCGTATACAATTGTTGACATGAAAGCATATAGTATTAACAGATACGGTAACCCTGACGAAGTTTTAAGGTTGGTTGAGGTTGAGCCAAAGCAACCTAAATACAAGGAGGTTAAGCTTAAAGTTTGTGCGACATCAATTAATGATTACGATTGGTGTATCACATCAGGAAAACCTCTGTCATATCGTTTAATCTTTGGCCTCTTCCGTCCCGGTAAGAAGATGAGAATACCTGGAATGGAACTGGCTGGAATTGTTGAACAAACGGGACCTGGTGTTACGAAGTTTAAAGTTGGTGATGCTGTTTATGGTGATATTTCTGATCATGGCTTTGGTAGCTTTGCCGAGTACCTTTGCATCAATGAAAATGCACTAAGCCTTAAGCCCGATGAAATGAGCTTTACAGATGCAAGCAGTATTCCACATGCTGCTATGCTGGCAGTTCAAGGTCTTCGCGATTTAGGGCAGATTTGCGAAGGGCAAAAGGTTCTGATCAATGGCGGTGGAGGTGGAGTTGGCGCATTTGGCGTTCAGCTGGCAAAAATTAGCCATGCTGATGTTACCGGCGTCGATACCGGAGAGAAGCTTGAGGCGATGAAAACACTTGGCTTCGATAAGGTAATTGACTACAAAATAGAAGACTTTACAGAAGGTAAGCAACAATATGATTTAATCCTTGATTGCAAAACCAATCGATCGATTCACAAGTATTTAAAAGTTCTTAAACCCAAGGGAAAATACATTTCAATAGGTGGTCAATCGGGCAAGCTAATACAAATGCTTTATTTAAGTCCAATGTTAAGATTATTTAGCAAGAAACGTGTACACATGCTCATGCTAAAAGCGAATACAGATTTGAATTACATCAATCAGTTATACGATACGAACAAAATAAGCTGTGTTATTGATGGACCTTATCCTTTTGACATGATTCCATGGGCAGTTCAACGTTTTGGTGATGGTTTGCATCATGGTAAAATTGTAATATCATTAGATTAATGAGGCTAATCTATAGCATTGTTATCAAACGGGCGTTAATGAAAACACAAACCAAATTAGCTAAATGAAATCAGTAACCTTAATTTTTATCCTGTGTTTATGCGGATGCAACACTTCGCAACAGGTCAAAAAAGAACCTTGGATTGAACAAGCTGTCGATACCTGGCCTTACTTTGCTTTAACCAACGAAATTAGTTTCGCCGATACTACCTATTATGATATTGCCAATTCGTTTCTAATTAATACAGGATTTGATACAATAGGTGTATCATGTAAGCACCTGTTTATGGTTTTTGAGAACCAACTCGGAATAAATACGATTGATTTGGGCAATAGATTTCATTATTGGTATATGTATCCAAAGAATCAAAAGAGTGAGTTAGTTACTGTAAAACGATTAATTAATTCTAATGCAAATGAGCGGGTTGGACATTTTAGCAGCCTGAAAAACCATGATTGGATTGTGTTTGAATTAAAAGGCAAGGGAGATGCGTTGTATCCGTTAAAGGTCAGGTATACACCTGTAAAGAAAAATGAGACAGTTTATGCAGTTGGTTGGGGTATGAATCAGAAAGATAATAGTCGACCGGTCCTGATAAAGTTGCAGTGTTTTAAAAATGCAGGGGATTATTTTTATACAAGCTCACTCAACGCAGATACCGATGCGCATGGAAGAAGCGGCTCTCCGGTTATCGATCAGAATGGGTATTTGGTTGGTATCGTATCAGGACAGGAAGGGAATCTTGGTGTTATTAGTGGTGTTAATTATTTAAAGAGGGTGTTTGACCGTTATGGAATAAGATATATGATTTCTTATTCATCAGGTTAGTTGTCTGTTAATGCCTGGAGTGAAAACACAAAAACGCCAGCCTGTAATATTCACGTTTGAATAAGGCTGGCGTCAATTTATGAAACATTAAAATTATCTGTCTACTATTACCCGGGCTCCTTTATACTGGTTGTATAGTTCTGGCAGGCTAAACGATGCCAGTTCCATTAATACATCCAGTTTACCTTTTAGTATGTTGTCGGCTTCTTCCATCCGCGCCTCCAATTGTTCACCGGCATTTTTGCGGTTAACAATAGCACTTCGAACCAATGTTTGCTTTTCATCAAATTCAGCATATGCTTTCTTTAACGCATTTACCCGTTCATTGGTCATTCCGTATGGCTCGGCACCGGCCTGATGTGTTTCGGCATATTCAATAATTATAGATGATTTGGTTAGAAGGGCCTGTTCAGCAAAACGGCTTAGTTGCGATGAGGTAACGTCGCATCCGTCCAATAGCTTTATTTTATCGGTAAATGTTGCGTAGGCTTTCAATATTTTAGAGGCCTCGAGAGTTCTGTCTTCAAGTTGTTCGCGTGTAAAGGCTTTCTTATTGCTCGAACCTACTGTTGCTGTGCTTTTGTCTTTGTTAAGCTCGGCAATAATAGCCAGAATAGTAGTAAAACTGTCGGTTGTTTCTTTTAAACCAGGAAAGTGATTAAGCAAATGCATGTTTGAATTTAAATAGTCACGTACTACTCTATACATGTTTAATCGGTTATTTAGTCGTTTCTCCATATTGATAAAAGGTTTTATTAAGTTGAATTGATGTAAAAATAAATGAAAGAAAACAAGATTCTAAGATTGAATGTAAGATGACATTGAGGCAGTGTAACTGCTCTTTGTATGCCCTGCAACTGACACTGTGTCATTGTAAATGTGCTTTGTTAGCAATGTGATACCCATTGAATGAATGCGAAAGTGCTTTGTAAGCCTTGCAATATTTGTCGCGCCTATGTAAAAGTGTTTTGTAAGGGCTGCGACCATTACTGGGCAACCGTAATTTTTTTTTGATTAACTGTAAATTAGTTTTGTATTCCTTAAGGATTCTCTCCGACGGATGTATGCAAACAATGAGGCGATGTAACAAACATGGACGATATGTTTAAGGAGGTCACTTTGCAATGGAAGAATTGTGACATTGGGTAACCGATAGATGCATCTACAAATTCAACCTTTAAGTGGCTGATAAATGGTAATTATGCCCTTGAAGGAACCGTTGATGAGGCTTTACCTATCAGTCCGTTTACATTTTACTTAGAAGTATTAACCAATGATAAGAAGCGGATTTTGAAATTTGTAAAGGAATAGGTTGCTTATTGAATTTCTGATGAGTAATTCTGAATCTATACACCGTCCAATAAATCACACTTAATACAGAAATAAAAAGGCGTAGCATTAGCATACGCCTTTGGGTATTTTACTCTCTGCCTGTCGGGGCCTATTTCTTTTTACTCGATTTAGCCAATGGGTTAAAGTCGAGACAGCGTTGTACCCATTTATCAAGGTCATCGTCCATATCAACACCTGTAGGTTCTACCATCACAAAGCCTTTCATTACCCTGCCGGTAAAATCCATTGGTTTGGCACCTGGCTCGGTCAGTAAGTCTTCATAATCATCAGGAGAAATGCGGGTCATCATGTCATTTTTAACAACGCCTACGCACATTTTATCATCTACCATAAAACATAGCCCGCCCATCATTTTCTTCTCTTCATATTTCGCCTTTTTGCCAATAAGTGATTGTCTTATTCTGTCCGCTAAATGTTCGTCGTAAGCCATGGTCTTCTTGTTTTATTAATTACATAAACGGATAACCGATACTGAAATACGCTCTGGCTCTCCAGTCATCAGTATTGGTACCAACACCTAGAGTAATAGGTCCGATTATACTGTTGATGGCAATACCTCCTCCAAATCCAACTATTGTTTCTTTGCGGCCAAGGTAGAAATTCTGTCCATCGAAGTCATCATTACCAAAATTAGGTCCGAAGATACCGTTAACAACGGCATGCGCATAAACTGTCTGTGTCAGGTTGAAATTTAGTTTAACATTTGCCAGACCATAATTTTCTGCAACTTTTTCGCGATAGTTAAGGCCCACAAAAGCAGCATCACCTGTACTGATATTATAGGCCGTTCCGCCAATATAATGCATATCAAAAAATGGAGCATCGGCCGAGAAAGCAGCTAGTGAAATGCCTGTTTCAAAATAGGCATTCTTAGAAACACTAAAGCATTTGGTATAACGAACAGAGCCGGCCAGGTAATGATCGTTGGGAGCATTTATGTATGGTTTTATTAAAGCTTTTGAAGCTTCAAGCCCGTCATAGTAGTCATAGGCATTAAAGTTAACTTTTCCAGCCAGATGCAGATGATGTCCTTTGGTGGCAAAGAATCGTTTATTTAGCGTATTTCTGTCAATTATGACAGAACCATATACAAAGCCATTTCCAAAGCGATCAACTCCCTGGTCAAATATATCTGACAATCCGGATTCCTGACTCACCCGAACTTCTTCCCAGTCAACTTTGGCTTTGATAATTGTCCTGGTTTTATAGGTGAGGAAGAGACCTGCACCTCCTTGCATACGGTAATAATTTAGTGTTCCGGCAGTTTTTAGATTTTCCTTATAAATTGGTAAGGGCGTTCTTTCAAAATAGCCGTCTCCTACAAAGCCGGTTTTCTGTTGCTCTCCCAAGTAAGCAATAAGATCGCCATGGATGCGCGGTTTCTCAGAAATATCGGCTGTAACCGACAGGCGACTGTTCTTAACTAATATGTTTCGGAAAGTGAGATTGGTAATGATACCTGCTTTTAGCTCATTATCGTAGTGAATTGAAAATTTAGCCTGACCAGGTTTTGCTTCTTCTGTATTAAATACAAGCGTATAAATAGAGTCGTTGTAATGAAGATCGTATGTAATATGGTTGTAAAAGCGTGTGCCGATTAAACGGCGTACACCAGCGTTAATTTGTTCGTAAGTAATGGTATCCCCTTCATGAATTCCTAGTTTTGTTAAGAAGAAGTTTTTGGATACATGTTTACGATTATTGATGATGATATCGGAAACAATCACCTTGTCAGGTGTTGGATCATGATTAATTACCGACGATGGAGCAATTTGATTAAGTGAGTCGGCAAGGTTTTTAAACTTTTCAAGTTGCAGGCGTGCTGCTTGTTCACCTCGCTCAACAATGCTTATCCCGTCAAAGAAACTGGCCGATGTATAGGGGTGAAGTTCCGGAGTGATTAAATAGTCTGTAGCTTCAACTGCTTCATCAAATGCAATGTTGCTGCCAATCATGGCCGAAGTCATCAGGATTTCAGTAATGCTTCTTAATTCATCAATCTTGGGCTTATCAGATGAACCAACATTTACGCCAATAATAATATCAGCCCCCATCTCTTTACATGTAAGAACCGGAAAATTATCCAAGACACCACCATCAACAAGGTACATGCTGTCTTTTTCAACAGGGGTAAAAACAGATGGAATGGCCATGCTTGTCCGCATTGCTTCAGACAAATCACCTTCTTTAAAAACATATGGTTTTCCTTCAACCAGGTCAACCGCCACGCACCTGAATGGAATTGGTAAATCGTCAAAACTGTGGCTGTTTGAGACATGCCATGTTAAGTCTGATAGCATTTCAGATATGCGTTGACCTCTCACCATTCCGGCCGGTAATGTTAAACCTTTTTTATTTAGTTCAAACTCGAGCTGAAAGCGATTATAATCGGCTTTTTCTTCAGGAGTAACATCTCTTAAAGGGATCTGGTCACTAAGCACTACTGCCCAGTCTACAGTGTCTACTATTGAGTCGAGTTCGGCAGCTGAATAGCCTGAAGCATAAAGTCCCCCAATAATACTACCCATGCTGGTCCCGGTTATATAATCCGGGCGTATTCCAGCTTCTTCAAGTACTTTAATAACGCCAATGTGCGCCAGGCCTTTCGCTCCACCACCACTTAATACCAAACCTATTTTTGGACGTGTGTGATTGTTAGTGGCTTCTTGTGCTGTAATATGCTTACTGGTGCATAATAACATGCAGATGCATAGGAGAGTGAGGTTTCGTATCATTGTTACTAGCGGCTGTTTTTAATTAATATAACAGAACCATACATATCTGGTAATTCAACAAACACTTCGGGTATATGTTGCTCAAACTCATCAACAGCCTTTTTTACACCATCCCAGTTGTGATTATAGTCGTGAACAATGATGGCGCCGGAATTACTCAACTTTGGATAGAAATACTCCAATGCGTCAAGGGTTGATTGATAAAGATCGGCATCAATATGTATCAGTGCGTATGTGTTTTCATTTATACCATCTGTAGTTGTAGGGAAAACACCTTCCTTAATTATTAATTTTGAGTTATCGCCATTGATGTATTGAAGTACTTCATCGGGTGAAGTATTGTCAAATTGAACGGTTTGTGGTCTTACAGTACCATCACAATCTTCTTTTATTACTTGTTTGGGTAAGCCACTGAAACTGTCAAACAGGTAAAAGTTTTTTTCAGGTAAAAAGTGATGTATCAGCTTTGCTGTTTCGCCTTTGTAAACACCCAGTTCGGCAATAGCACCATCAATAGCTTGTTCTTTTATGCGCCTAAGTTGAAGCCAGATAGCATAAAAACGCATTTTATCTTTAAACTTTCGCTCAAGCTTTAATAAATCTTTACTATGCTTGTTTTTCTTTTGTTCATCGAGCCACTTAAAGGGCTTAAACAGTTTATGTGTATAAAAACTCCAGAAATAGCTCAAGGCCATTAAAGCTACAAGGTTAATAAAAACCAGGTTGAGAAACTGAATAAGTGTCATATCATTTAAGCATCATAGGTTAAAACAAATATAAGTCAAATTTTAGCTGAAGAGATAATGTATTGTACATAACAGCTGTTTTTAGACATGAAGTAATAAATTTTACGGCTTAAGTT
>JAKSBD010000246.1 GCA_022361295.1 Bacteroidales bacterium | reverse complement strand
AGGACCTGCCTGAAGGTTATTCAGTGCCGGAAGGACGCGAAAAGCCATGGGGAACCGGCCATGCTATCTTGATGGCTAAAGATGTAATTAAAGAGCCATTTGCTATTATTAATGCTGATGATTTCTACGGACGTGAAGCCTACAAGCAAGTATTTGACTTTGTAGGTGAAAGTACTGCAGCCAGTGAGTATGCCATGGTAGGGTATGCGCTTAACAACACGCTTTCGGAGCACGGAACTGTATCGCGCGGTGTTTGTGAAGCTGATGCAAAAGGCAACCTGGTAAACATCACTGAACGCACGAAGATTGGTTATGAAGGTCATAAAATCTTTTATTATGAAGAGAACAGCAAAACTGAATTAACAGGTAACGAAGCTGTTTCGATGAACTTTTGGGCCTTTAAGCCAGAATATTTCAAGCACTTAGAAACGGCTTTTGTTGATTTCCTTAAAGAAAAAGGAACAGAGATGAAGTCTGAATTCTACTTTAATGCGGTTGTTGATAGTATGATTAAAAAGGAAGAAGCCAGCACAAAAGTGATTCGTACGGATGCCAAGTGGTTTGGTGTAACTTATAAAGAAGACAAGCCATTGGTGCAGGAGAAACTGGATAAGCTAATTGCTGATGGTGTGTACCCTGCAAAACTTTGGTAAGCATCAGAAAAGATACTTTCTAAAAGACCTTAAGACTTTGAAAAGCTTAAGGTCTTTTTTATTTTAGGCTACCAAAACTCTGTTTACATCAAACAATCCAGAAAAAACTTAAAAAATGAAGCAATTCTTATCACTCACTATTATCCTTATAGCAATAACCTCATCGGCCCAAACTCCAAAAGGCAAAGTCATCGAAGGCCAATCCATTTCAAGTAAAATAACCGGCTATGATGTGAACTATTCTGTGTATTTACCTCCGTGTTACGAAACATCAGAGCGCTCCTACCCTGTTTTGTATTTACTGCATGGCTACAGTGATAATGAAACCGCCTGGGTCCAGTTTGGTGAAGTTAACCATACAGCCGACTATGCCATTGAGGCAGGTCAAATTCCACCTATGATAATTGTGATGCCTGATGCCAAAGTCACCTGGTATGTTAATAACTTTGATGGCACGGATAGTTATGAAGATATGTTCTTCAAAGAGTTTATTCCGCAAATAGAAAAGCAATACCGCATACGATCACAAAAAGAATACAGGGCTGTTAGCGGCTTGTCAATGGGTGGTAACGGTTCATTGGTTTATGCCATTAAACACCCGGAAATGTTTGGAGCTTGCGCTGCTTTTAGTGCTGCCGTTTACACTAATGAAGAGATGAAGCAACACCTGGTGAAAGGCAATAAACATTGGTTTGCCCCTGTTTATGGAGATTTGGATAATGATGGAAATCTACCTCAACACTGGTTGAATTACAATGTCCTTAACATCATAGAAAAATCAGACTCAAAAGCATTGAACCAGGTTAAGTTTTACATTGATTGCGGTGATGATGACTTTTTATACAAAGGCAATGCAGCCCTGCATGTTTTATTGCGTGATAAAAAGGTAAAGCATGAATTCAGAGTCCGTGAAGGAGCACATAACTGGTCGTATTGGAGAAACAATATTATTCATGGTTTACAATTTGTTGGAGACGTATTTCATCGAAAATAAACCATCTGCAACACTCAACTGTTTTTGAATCACTGGCTAAAACAGATATAGCATGGACACTAATTATACAGATAGCAAAAGAATCCAATATCAGGATAAGGACTTTAACTGCACGCTTGCTTTTGCCCTTCACCTAATAGGAGACAAATACAAAAGTTTGATTTTGTTTCATCTTAAAGATGGGCCACAACGATCTGGCGTATTACAAAAAAGCATAACTGATATTTCAAACAGGATGTTTACGTATTCTATTCGTGCCCTCGAAAAGGATAAGCTGGTTAAACGCACCATTTTTCCGGTTACCCCTCCTAAAGTTGAGTATGAATTAACAGAAGATGGCAAAAGCCTTATCCCCATCATTCTTGAATTGGATAAATGGGGACAAGACTTTGCCGAGTTCCATCATTTATATGCCCCGGCTGAGTAGTGTAATTCATATGAATGTGAATATATTTCGAAAACGATACCAAAAGGATCTTCAACATAACACATTCGAAAGGGTTTCTCACCCGGGTAATATTCTCTGATTGGCATTCTCTGCTTGCCGCCTGCTTCTACAATCTTTTTAACCAATCCTTCCACATCAGGATCCTGAACCGAAAAATGGAACAATCCTGTTTTAAATGGTTCAAATTCGGGTTTGGTGTCTTTGCTTTCATTAAACTCAAACAATTCAAAACCAATCTTATCGCCCGAAGACAGATGGGCAATTCGAAAGTTTTCCCATCCTTCACCAAACACGTCAATACACATTTGACCAATGGCAGTTTCACTTTCCTCAACAACCTCTGTTGGCGGCATAATTACGTAAAAGCCCATCACCTCAGTATAAAACTTAACTGCTTCATTAATATCCGGAACTGTGATTCCAATGTGAGAAAATGTTCTCGGGTATACATTCTCATTCTTCATCTGTATATTATTTTGTGATACAATACTGGTGATCATCATCAGCAAAAAACTAAAAGTAATTACTAATCTCTTTAACATTTCAAATCCGTTTATTATTTGCAAAACTAAACCTCAATGCTCGGTATTACAATATCGCACAGCAATTGCACATAGTAACATCAATGTGTATTTTTAAGAATGTCAGCACTCTGCCTCTTAAAAAAAAATGAGATTTTTTAAAAAAACACCATACGTGACCTTGAGTGTTATTACTGATTGGCTGTAATCATAAATTTCTACGTTCCTCTTGTTTTTAATAATGATAAAAAATATCTTTAATACCCATAAAGCTAAAAGTCCCATTTATTAGCTTATTACAACCAGGCACTAAGTTCATTTAGTGCCTGGTTTAATAACCTTATTATTCTACAAACCCATGAGCAGAGCAGCCTTTGCTTTTCTGTTGCTATGTTCAAAAATCTTTGAAAATGAAAGCAATTATTAATCTACGAGATTTCTTAAAAGCCGGAACGGT
>JAKSBD010000698.1 GCA_022361295.1 Bacteroidales bacterium | reverse complement strand
GGTTGAAAAACAGGCCATTGAAGAAGGACTGAAAGAACAACTGGAGGCTGCTGGTTTTGAATTACGTCAGCCTGGATGTTCTGCATGTCTGGCGATGAACGATGATAAGATCCCTGCAGGTAAATATGCAGTTGCCACATCGAACCGAAATTTCGAAGGCCGTCAGGGACCTGGTTCACGCACTATGCTGGCAAGTCCTTTAACAGCAGCAGCAGCGGCTGTAACAGGTGTTGTAACTGATCCACGAACCATCTTTAACTTTTAATCAGGAGGAAGAAATATGCCTATAGATAAATTTGTAACAGTTGAGACTTCGTTTGTGCCGATGCCAATCGAAAATGTGGATACAGACCAGATTATTCCGGCTCGCTTCCTGAAAGCGACAACCAAAGATGGTTTTGGTGATAACTTGTTTTACGACTGGAGATACGAAAAGGATGGCTCGCCTAAAGCTGATTTTGTATTAAACAATCCGGCTTATTCCGGAACTGTTTTAGTAGCAGGTAAAAACTTTGGAAGTGGATCGAGCCGCGAACATGCTGCATGGGCCATTGCCGGCTATGGATTTAAAGCCGTTGTGTCAAGTTTCTTTGCTGATATATTCCGTGGAAACTCATTGAATAATGGGGTGCTGCCTGTGCAAGTGTCAGAGGCTTTTCTGACTGGTTTGTTTAAAGCTGTTGACGCAGATAATAAAGCGGCAGTGAAGATTGATCTTGAGAATCAAACCATCACCAACGTAAGTACTGGTGAGTCTGAAGGTTTTGAAATTAACTCATACAAGAAAAACTGCTTGATGAATGGTTACGATGATATCGACTATTTATTGAGCCTGAGCAATGAAATTGAAGCTTATGAAGCGAAAGCTGTTAAGTTTTAAATAAGTTGAGAAGTTTGATCGTTGAGGAGTTGAAAGGTAAATTAGTTGAAGAGTTTATTATCCCGGAAGGGGATAAATCTTCTGTCTGCTGCCTTTTTAACTTCTGACTAATTACGCAGAGTCTGATAATAGATAGAAAGTCATCTCGACTACCGTTCGGCGCGCCATCGCCGAACGGAGTTGGATGATGAAAGATTGAGACAGTAGGTGTTTCTGTTATAGTTTACATGGAGCTTTATCCAATTTGTAAATCATCTTTTGTCTTGAATCTTATGTCTTGAATCTTGTCTCTGGCAAAACAATAACCACAAAAACCAAAACATGACAATAGAGCTAATGGATACCACCTTACGCGACGGCGAGCAAACTACCGGGGTGTCGTTTAACGAATCGGAGAAGCTGGCCATGGCGACCATGCTGCTCGAAGAGTTAAAGGTGGACAGGATAGAAGTAGCATCAGCACGAGTCAGTGATGGCGAGTATCGGGCTGTGCAAAAAATAACAGAATGGGCATCTAAAAAGGGCTTTCTTGATAAAGTGGAAGTGCTTGGTTTTGTGGATGGCCGAACGTCCCTGGAGTGGATTCAAAGTGCCGGGGGCAGAGTAATAAATTTGCTGACTAAAGGATCTTTGAAACATGTAAGCGGTCAGTTGGGCAAAACACCTGAGCAGCATGTTGCCGATATTAAGCTGGTACTTGATGCTGCCGAAGAAATGAATGTGGATGTAAATATCTACCTGGAAGATTGGTCCAATGGTATGATTGATTCTCCTGAATACGTGTATTTTATTCTGGATCAGTTACAGGATTCGTGCATTAAACGGTTTATGTTGCCTGATACACTGGGTATTCTTAATCCCGACCAGGTAAATGAGTTTTGTTCGTCCATTATTACCAGGTACCCTGACTTACATTTCGATTTTCATGCTCACAACGATTATGATTTGGCAGTGGCGAATGTGTTTGCCGCCATTAAATCAGGAGTCAAAGGAATTCATACAACCATTAATGGATTGGGTGAACGTGCCGGAAATGCCCCTTTAGCCAGTGTTGTAGGTTTGGTAAATGATCAGTTGGGTGTTAAAACCAATATTGAAGAGTCAAAAATAACGAAGCTTAGCCAGCTTGTTGAAAGTTTCTCGGCCATTCGTATTCCTACTAATAAGCCCTTAACAGGCGAGTTTGTCTTTACGCAGTGCGCGGGTATTCATGCCGATGGAGATAACAAAGACAATCTGTATTTTAACCGTTTGATGCCTGAGCGTTTCGGGCGCGTGCGCAAATATGCTTTGGGTAAAACATCGGGCAAGGCCAATATCCTTAAAAACCTTGAAGAATTGGGTATTGACCTTTCATCAGAAGAGATGAAAAAAGTAACCGAAAGGGTTATTGAGTTGGGCGATAAAAAGGAAACTGTTACAACGGAAGACTTACCGTATATTATATCTGATGTACTAAAAAGCTCTTCTATTAAGGAACATATCAAAGTAAAAAATTACAGCTTGCAGTTGACCAAAGGGCTGATGCCTTTAGCCAATGTAAGTATTGAAATAGATGGCAAGGTATATCAGGAAACAGCCAATGGCGATGGGCAGTATGACGCTTTTATGCATGCTTTATGGAAGATCTATGATAAGCTGGGTAAGAATCATCCGGTACTGGAAGATTACATCGTCACCATTCCACCGGGTGGTAAAACCGATGCCCTGGTAGAAACGGTTATTTCATGGGAATTTAAAGGTAAGTTATTTAAAACCCGTGGGCTGGATGCCGACCAAACGGAAGCGGCTATAAAAGCTACCGTTAAAATGCTTAACTTGATTGAAAACGGAAATTTGAAAATTATAAACTAGACTTAAGACATAAGTATCAAGACACAAGACCTTTTTATAGCTGTTTCTGACGTTTTGTAAATCATCTTGATACTTGATACTCTTATCTTGATACTAAAAAATATGAAATTAAACATTGCAGTTTTGCCGGGTGACGGCATCGGACCGGAAATAGTGGCGCAGGCTCAAAAAGTAATTGATGCAGTTGCCGCGAAGTTTAACCACGAGGTGTCTTATACAGATGCACTTGTTGGGGCTACGGCAATTGACAAGGTTGGTAATCCTTACCCTGATGAAACACACGAGATTTGTATGCAGTCGGATGCTGTACTTTTTGGCGCTATTGGTGATCCAAAATATGATAATGATCCAAAGGCAAAAGTCCGACCTGAGCAAGGTTTGCTGGCGATGCGTAAAAAATTAGGCTTGTATGCCAATATTCGCCCTGTTACAACCTTTCCGTCTTTGTTAGATAAAAGCCCATTGCGCCTTGATATTGTTGAAGGAGCTGATTTTGTTGTGGTGCGTGAACTAACAGGCGGTATATATTTTGGTGAAAAAGGTCGATCAGAAGATTTGAAGAAGGCTTTTGATACCTGTACCTATACTACTGAAGAGATTGAGCGCATTTTAAAGTTAGCTTTCTCATATGCCGGCAAACGCGATAAGCGATTAACCGTAGTTGATAAAGCCAATGTGTTGGCTACCTCTCGCTTGTGGCGCGAAACTGCTCAGGCCATGGAAGGCGACTACAAGGATATTGAGGTTGATTATATGTTTGTTGATAATGCAGCCATGCAATTAATACAGTGGCCTAAGAAATTCGACGTGATGGTTACCGAAAACATGTTCGGTGATATCATTAGTGATGAGGCCTCCGTAATTACAGGTTCATTAGGTTTGTTGCCTTCTGCATCTGTTGGTATCCATACCTCTGTTTTTGAGCCAATTCACGGTTCATACCCGCAGGCTGCCGGTAAAGATATCGCCAACCCTGTTGCAACAGTCCTTTCGGCCGCTATGTTGCTCGAATCGCTTGACCTGTTGGATGAGGCTAAAGCAGTGCGCGATGCAGTCAACCAATCACTCGATGCGGGCGTGGTAACCGAAGATATAGCTAAAGACGGTAAAGTCAGTAAAACATCAGAAGTTGGAGACTGGCTCGCTAATTATATTAAAACGAATTAATTACAAACCTGTCAGGATGATTCATTCTGGCAGGTTTTTGTTTTTTACAAACGTCTGCATATTCAGTAAGTATCTGGGGATTTCGCTTTTAAAACAGATTTTAAAATATTGAACCACAAATCTCACTAATTGACACAAATAGTTCCGCCATGCGGAACCAAAATTTGAGTAATTAGAGCAATTTATGGTTGAAAAAAGAATTATCAATTAGTATTGTTAAAAGCAATTTTCCTGCAGCAAGTATGAAGTAGTAAGACGTTTAATGAATTTTAATATCATGTAAATCATATCACTACTCAACAAATCCCCAGCAACAAAATGACAACAAAAAACGGAATAGCAGCATTTTCAGATTTTTATCCTTCTCTTGATGCTGTCAAAAAAGCTAAAGAGACCATCTCTGATGTGGTTGAAACCACCCCATTAATGAAGAACCACAATCTGTCCAAACAGTATTGTGCCAATGTGTACCTTAAAAGAGAGGACCTGCAATCGGTTCGCTCATATAAAATACGTGGAGCCTATAATAAGATTAAGAGTTTAACCAAACAGCAGGTGTCATCCGGTATTGTATGCGCCAGTGCCGGCAACCATGCACAAGGTGTCGCCTATTCGTGCCGCGAGCTGGGTATTAATGGTTATATTTTTATGCCGACAACCACACCCAGGCAAAAAGTTAATCAGGTAAAAATGTTTGGACAAGGCTTTGTTGAGGTTATTCTTAAAGGTGATACCTATGACGATGCCTACAATGCATCAATGGAAGAGTGTGCCCGCACAGGACGAACATTTATTCATCCGTTTGACGATCCTCAAATTATCGAAGGTCAGGCCACTGTTGGTCTTGAGTTACTCGAACAAGCTGATAAACCCATTGATTATATTTTTGTGCCCATTGGCGGTGGCGGACTGGTTTCGGGCTTAGGCGCCTATATAAAGCAAATAACACCCGAAACAAAAATAATTGGTGTTGAACCGGCCGGTGCGCCTGCAATGCAAAAAGCCATGGAACAAGGTGAAGTAGTAGAGCTTGATGAAATAGATAAGTTCGTTGACGGAGCTGCTGTTCAGAGAGTAGGTGCTATTAACCTGCCCATCTGCCAGCGTGTATTAGATGATATTGTGTTGGTGCCCGAAGGTAAGATATGTACCAAAATACTCGAACTGTATAATTACGAGGCCATCGTAGTTGAGCCTGCAGGTGCTTTAAGCATAGCGGCACTTGACTTTTATGCCGAGCAGATAATTGGTAAAAATGTAGTTTGCATCCTTAGTGGAAGTAATAACGATATAACACGTACTGAAGAAATTAGGGAACGCTCACTGCTTTATGAAGGCCTGAAGCATTATTTCATCGTTCGTTTTCCACAGCGCGCAGGTGCTTTAAAAACCTTTGTTGATAAAGTGCTTGGCCCGGGTGATGACATTACACATTTTGAGTATAAAAAGAAAACGGCACGTGCCATGGGGCCCGTTGTTATTGGTATTGAAATTCAGAAGCCCGAAGATTTTGAAGGTCTTCAACAACGTATGGAAGAGAATGGCTTTATTGCCGAATACCTGAACGAAAGACCAGACTTGTTTCAGTACCTGATTTAAGCAGGGATATTGAAGGAAATGTATAAGGGGTGTTAGTCCATAGCTGTCAGGCTAAGCAGAGGCTGAATTGTAAATTGACGAAGTTAAAACCTCATACATTACAACAAGGGGCGTTAGCCTTTAGGTGTTCGGAAAGAAGTTTTATAAACGTATATATCTATGCATCATGTAAATCAGCTCTCCTCCTAGTAATAGGAGGAGAGCTGATTTACAGCTTGCAAAATATTATATATATGAATGTTGAGATCTTTCGAACACCCCACTTACCTATCGTCTGATTTAGTTCTCGCTTTTTCCTTTATTTTTCTCTCTTCTTCCTCTGTTCTTTACGTTTTTATTACCAACGTGCCTTCTATCAGGCTAATGGCGTTTGCTTATTGTAAAGAGAGCTATTCTAAATATATAAGGTAAAAGGCTATTGATAAAATGATGTAAGCTAAAGAGAAGCAGTAGAGTGTAGATAATGAAAAGAAGATGGCAGATTGAAGAATGATACCATCTATACTAAAAATGCAGCATTACATATGCAAATAAGAAAG
>JAKSBD010000101.1 GCA_022361295.1 Bacteroidales bacterium | reverse complement strand
GGATCGATGCGTTCTGTAGACCAACCACCATCTTTTTTAAAGCCTTCGCCGGGTATCAGCGCTGTTTGGTAGTGAAATGCATCAATGACGTTGCTTTTGTTATTAAAAATAATCATCTCAAAACCAGAGTTAAGAAGTGCAGGCATACTTTTCACAAAAGCGCTTGGTATACTCTTATTCCAGTTGTCCATATGGTTTGATGAAACAAGGCATAGAAATCCATTGGCTTCTATGACAGAGTCGGGCAGTGTGACATATCTATCATTGACCTGCAATATCCATTCAGACAAGTTGATGTTATAAGATGAATTATTATATAACTCAATGAATTCAAGCTCTGGCAAGCCCATTGATGGTGTAGGATCTGCCATCCATTCGTTAAAGACCACGTCAAAACGCTGGGCATCATAGTGCATAATGGTGGTGTTTACATCAGATACCGGGTCGTTTATTGCATCCACTAGTCCCCTTATAGCAAGGTTATATTCTTTGCCGTTTTCCAGTTTGTGTGGTAGATGAAGAGAAAATGATTGGTTGTCATCTGTTGTAATATTCTGCGGCTTAATAATTGAATTATCAAGCGTCAGGCTCATAGTATCAAAGGCCTCAATGAATACTTCTTTGGTGAATGACAAATGAATGATCTCTCTGTTTAGGAGTTTTACCTCAGTCAGTTTTATTCGTTGATAAATAAAGGTAAAAGCTTGTTCAGACAAGGTATTTCCATTTGTATCTCTAATGCCTGATACAAGTAATACTTCATCATCGGTATCGTCCAGTATTGGATCAAAGAAAAGCGTTATAGAGTAGTTGTCTTTATTGTATTAAACTCTTGAAGGCCGGCGCTCACTATTTTGAAGTGTAAAAGCATCTGTGCTTATGCTGGACTCGTCCAATGCTTTATTAAAGCGTAAAAACACCTGTGAGCCATTGATTAACTCGAAATCTGTTATCTCTGGTGGTGTTCTATCGCGATAAGGAAGACCTGTCACACTTATGTCATCAAAAAAGAATTTATCGGCCCGTGTTTTAGTGTATTGGCAATAGATGCCAAAAAAGGCTGATGGATAATTGTATTCTGCGTCAGCCTGACCTTCGGTATACCAGCCTGCGCCGGTGTTTGACTCTAATGTCCACTTGTTTTCTGTACGTTTCACTTTTACGATTACATCCACAGCCGGATGATCCAGTCGATCAGTCAGCCCCTCAATCAGCAATTCTTTGTTGCCATTTTCTATTTTGTATAAGCAAATATTATCCTTGCTACTGCCCAGTTCTATAAATAGGGCATTATGTACATCAGGAAGGTGTTCTGTGTCACTCGCCAGATATATACGGGCATAGTTGCTTGATGACGGATTAAAGTCCATTTTGACTTTGATTTGCCAGCCAGCTTCTTCAACAGTCTGACTTGGTGTTGTTAAATAGGCAGTGCGTGCTTCGTTATCGTATAGCTGTAATTCATTATTGGGGTTGACAGTAAAATAATCATCTGTACCTGACCAAACGGGGTTGTTTTTGAAGTCATTGTCATTGAATGATTCATTCAATTGTGCATAGCAGGTCAGGGAAAAATGTAGCAAAAGGATAAAAATCAGCCGCATTGAGTTAAGGGTTAAAGTAAATATTTCTATTTTTGTATCGGAATGTAAGCAACTTATCAATCCACCAACACAATACAATTTAACACAATTTGCTTACTATGTAAAGTAGTGTAACCGCTGAGGTTATATTTTTTTATGTAATTATAAAAAATATGACTTACGTATTTTAAATTTTTTGAGTGATGAAAGTAGCAATCGTTGGTGCTAGTGGCGCTGTAGGACAGGAGTTTCTGAGAGTTTTGGAAGAACGTGATTTTCCAATGGATGAATTAGTTTTATTTGGTTCGAAAAGAAGTGCCGGAAAAAAGTTGATGTTTAATGGGCAGGAATTAACTGTTAAAGAGCTTCAGCATAATGATGATTTTAAAGACATAGATATTGCTTTAACTTCAGCCGGAGGTGGAACTTCTAAAGAATATGCTGACACCATTACGAAACATGGCACCATCATGATTGATAACTCAAGTGCTTTTCGCATGGACGATGATGTGCCGTTAGTAGTACCTGAGGTTAATGCTGAGGATTGTAAAAATGCACCACGTAATATTATTGCAAATCCTAACTGTACGACTATTCAGATGGTTGTTGCTTTAAAGCCCATAGAAGAACTGTCGCATATTAAGCGCGTGCATGTTTCTACCTACCAAGCCTCAAGTGGTGCAGGAGCAAGTGGTATGCAGGAGCTGGAAGAGCAGACCAAAGCCATTGTTAATGGTGAAGAAACAAAAGTAGATGCTTTTCAATATCAGTTGGCCATGAACCTTATTCCACAGGTTGATGTGTTTACAGATAATGACTATACCAAAGAGGAGATGAAGATGTTTAACGAAACACGTAAGATTATGCATAGTGATATTTCAGTTAGCGCTATGTGTGTGCGTGTACCTATTCTTCGTGCCCACTCAGAATCTATTTGGCTTGAAACAGAAGCCCCTGTTACGCCAGTGCAGGCTAAGGAGGCTTTTGCAAAAGCAGACGGTGTGATTTTAATGGATGATCCGGCTAATAAGGAATACCCAATGCCATTGTTCCTGGCTGGTAAAGATGAAGTATTTGTTGGTCGCGTGCGTCAGGATTTGGCTAATCCAAATGGCTTGACTTTCTGGTGTGTATCTGACCAGATTAAAAAAGGAGCAGCACTGAACGCTGTTCAGATAGCTGAGTATATGATTAAGGAAGGCTTAATCAAATAATTGTTCGTTTTTATTTCCGGCTATTAAGCGGAAATTGTATAATATTGATAGTCCTTAAGGTGTAAAAGCTTTAAGGACTTTTTTATTGGTGAATTTTTTGTTGATAACTTACTGTAACTATTCTGCCTGAGGGCGGGTAAAAACAGATGATTGTCTTACATACCATCGCTATGTTTTCGTTTGAAAAAGTAAAAATCTGGTTCAGTATATTTTTCAGGTCCTATGTCTACCATCAGGTATTCTGGTTGCTGGCTTTGGCTGGTTAT
>JAKSBD010000532.1 GCA_022361295.1 Bacteroidales bacterium | reverse complement strand
AATTTAAGGATAACCACTTAACCCAAGTGGTAAAGGGACATTGCATATAATGTTTGAATTGTGTCAATGCACTACAAGATTATTTCAAAGGATTCTAATATTAGTGGACTTTTGAAAAAAGCGGAGAGTCATATCTTATTTATAATTATTACTAATAATTTCTTTCGTTAATGTTTATTTTTTTTTTTTTTGGAAGAAAAGATAGGTGCGCTTTTAATGATTTAGAGAACGATTTAATTTTGGGTCGTCGCAAGGATATTAACGTTGAAAGAATTATAACAATGCATTTATTAGTCATATTGCATTGGCCTAAAAAGAAAAATGTCAATTTTGCAGTTGTCTGATAAAGGGTAAGGCTACAGTTCCATAAATTCTCATCTAACTTCAATAATGCGTTTGTATAACTATTAAAGAGTCCTTTACCAAACTTATCATTGTTAATCAATTTATTATAATTATTCCAAATTAACTTACTCATTAACTACTGCTTTTATTATTTCTAACAATTTCTCTAAAACAGGATCTCGGCCACTTATATATTCGCTGGCTATGTAAGGAATATGGATATCCGGATAAATGTTCCCGTCCGGTGATTTGGTGAATTCACTATATTCGACGGTTGAATATATCAACCGAACGATGGGGCTATTACCTTCAGCCACTTCCCCGTAACGAAGAGCATTATGACGCATGGGCTCACCAACCAGAATGCCTAAATTATTATACTGTAGTATATTGGCAAAGGTAGACGCCATGGAGCCAGTACTTTGGCTTATGAGTACATAGTAATTCATCTCACCCATATACATTTTAGGTTTGAGGGGAATTCTTTTTATTACTTCGGAATCCGGCAAAGTGACCAATTTTCCAATAGAATCGGGATATCCGTAATGAGGAATTGTTTTCTCCGAAATCATCACCTTCACATCATTCTGATAATCTATTTCTTCTTTTGTTGTAAATAAGGATATTAGCTTATCAAAGTTATCCCCATTTCCACCCGGATTTCTACGTAAATCAATAATGACTGAATGTCCGCCATTGACTTTTACCTGTTTAATAATTTTTTTTAATTCACTGATTATGTATTTGTTTTTATTAAACCGGGTAATTTCGATGTAGCCAATATTTCCAAGCATCTTTCGATTGACTTCTTGATAATTTGCCAGGTACTTCAGGTAATCGTTTAAAGGTATGCCTGCAACATTCATATGTATTTTTTTTCCATGACGCAGCAGCACCAAATCATAATGTCTGCAAAACATCATATGATATTGTAATTGAAGTAATGATGCATCTATGTACCTGTCTCTGTAAGTATAGTCTAACAGATCTTTGGCATTTATCCCATTAATGCTCAGAATCAGATCACCTTTAGATAGTTTGTTACTTAATGTTTTGTCTATAATAAGGCTGTCATTTACCTGGAGAAGGTTAAACGGTAAAGCAAGGATGTACTTTCCAAAATTTCTTTTAGTCGCTTCTGTATTATCCGCATTTCTGATAAACTGTGGATAAATTCTGAAATGAGGATCTTCTAATGTAAATAAATCAAATGCACCACGGTATAGTTTTACCAATTCTGTTATATTAATGGAAACATTGGGATAGGAGTTGAGTGCACTATCAGCTCTGGCAATAAAATCTGACTCACATATATTATTTCTTCCCAGAATTAACTTTCCATCAGAATTCCAGAAATTGATTAGATCATTTCTGTTCATTTCGCCTTTGGGATTAAACATCCAGTCATCTGGTTTCTCTTGTGCAGTAATTATTGAAGTTGAACACAAGATAATGAATACAAAAATCGTGTATTTGCAATATAGCAATGCCATAAGCTCATTGTTTAATAAGGTTCATCAAGTTATATCAGCACCCGAAGGTGCTGATTACACAGACTTTAAAAAAAAGGTTGCTTGAAGTAGTCTATCCTGGAATACTGATTGCAGCCAATTCAGTTGAACTTTCATTGCTTTCTAATGCTCTGGAAAAAGTGAGCGTTCCAGTAACTTCGTATTTGCCAGAATAATTGTCTGTGTTAATCGTTCCACTTGCTTTAGCGGAGATGCCAAATTCAATTTTTCTGTCTCTTTTCTTACAGCTAACGCATAAACCTCCGTTAACTTTAGCCATTTCAGCTTCAGTCAATCTTTTAAACTTCGATTCATTCAAAACTCTAATTCGTTCCATATTAAAATAATTTAAGGATAACCGCTTAACCCAAGTTGTATAAGGGCATTGCATACAATGTTTGATCTATGTCAATGCATTACAAGATTATTTCAAAGGATTCTAATATTAGTGGACTTTTGAAAAAAAGTTCCTTGTTACCATTATTTTTTATGCGTTCAGATAGTTTAGCCAAAGTGAATTTTAAAGGGTTTCACATAGTAATAGGTGCTTTTAGAGTGAGAATATTTGATTTGCGCACCTCTTACTTTTAAGGTATTTAGTAAAACATAAAGCATGCTTTTACTGATTTGCAGCTTGCTGGCCAGGTGATCCGGTGATCCTGTTGCTTTT
>JAKSBD010000103.1 GCA_022361295.1 Bacteroidales bacterium | reverse complement strand
GCCTAAGCTGTTAAAAGAACACTGTAATAAACAAAATAATCTGATATGAGTAAGTTGAGCATAAAATCTACATCAGAGTGTACATATGATTGTATTTCACTGGGCGAAGTAATGTTAAGACTAGACCCGGGAGAGGGCAGAATTCGCACAGCACGTTCTTTTACAGCATGGGAAGGCGGAGGTGAATACAATGTTTCTCGTGGTTTAAGAAGATGCTTTGGAAAGAAAACGGCTATTGTTACAGCATTGGCTAATAATGACGTTGGTGCTTTAGTTGAAGATTTAATGCTTCAGGGCGGTTTGGATACACAATTTGTAAAATGGGTGGAATATGATGGATGTGGACGCACGGTTCGCAACGGGCTTAATTTCACCGAACGCGGCTTTGGTATTCGTGGAGCTAAAGGTGTTTCCGACCGTGGTAATACTGCGGCATCTCAATTAAAACCTGGCGATATTGACTGGGAATACATTTTTGGAACATTGGGTGTTAGATGGATGCATACCGGTGGCATTTTTGCAGCCCTTTCTGAGTCAGCTGCCGAAACTGTGATTGAAGCTGTTAAGGTGGCCAAAAAATACGGTACCATTGTTTCCTATGATTTAAATTATCGTCCATCGTTATGGAAAGCTATTGGAGGAGAGAAAAAAGCACAGGAGGTCAATCGTGAAATTGCCAAATACGTTGATGTAATGATTGGCAACGAGGAAGATTTTACAGCTTGTTTGGGGCTTGAAATTGAAGGTAATGATGAAAACCTGAAAGAGTTGGATTTGGAGGGCTACAAAGGAATGATTCAATCAGCAATAAACGCATTTCCTAACTTTAAGGTGATAGCAACCACTCTGCGTACTGTTAAAACAGCGACCATCAACTCATGGGGGGCTATTTGCTTTGAAGATGGAAAGATTCATGAAGCGACGCATCGTAAAGATTTGGAAATTATGGATCGAGTAGGAGGTGGCGATAGTTTTGCCTCCGGTCTTATCTACGGTTTTATGGAATACAATGATGGTCAGAGAGCGGTGGAATATGGAGCTGCACATGGAGCCTTAGCCATGACGACTCCCGGGGATACCACCATGGTTACTTTAAAAAAAAAAAAAAAAATAATGGGTGGTGGTAGTGCTCGTGTTGATAGATAAGAAACTAAATAGTCAATAGAAAGTAGTCAGAAGTCAGAAGTCAAGAATGAGTGCACTACTGACAACAACTAATATTTAAGTGATGTCACAATACACAAGAATAGAAGTATATCAGGCCATTAAAGAAACCGGTGTAGTGCCGGTCTTTTACCACGCCGATATTGAAGTTTGCAAGGCTGTAGTAAAAGCTTGTTATAATGGAGGGATTCGCGTATTTGAGTTTGTAAACCGTGGAGATTTTGCCCATGAGCTGTTTACCGAACTAAACAAATTCGTTTTAGCAGAATTACCCGGAATGATTATGGGGGCAGGTTCAATTGTTGAAGAAGGAACAACAGCACTTTATATTCAGAATGGAGCTAGCTTTATTGTGTCCCCATTGTTGAATGAGAGTATGGCCAAGGTTTGTAATCGACGTAAGGTGATGTGGTCGCCGGGCTGTGGTACTATCTCTGAAATAAATAAAGCACAAGAGCTGGGGTGTGAGGTGGTAAAGGTGTTTCCTGCTTCTGAAGTTGGCGGTCCCTCTTTTGTAAAAGCCGTTAAAGCGCCCATGCCTTGGACGGATATTATGCCAACAGGAGGCGTAACTTGTGAGAAAGAAAACCTGAAAAAGTGGTTTGTCGCAGGGGTTACTTGTGTTGGAATGGGCTCTAACTTGTTCCCAGAAGAAATAATGGCCAATAAGGATTGGAATGCCTTAGAAAAGAAAGTAATGGAGCTGATTAGTGCCATTAAAGAGATTCAAGATAATTTTTAGTTTGAGTACGCTTTTGTTTTTTGAGAGGTTGGAATCTCTCTCTGTTTGTTAGTTGTAACTAACAGGTATGTCTAGCTATAACTAAGTATTGTCATTAGTTATAACTAATTGTAGTTGTTAGTACATACTAACAAGCATCAAAAGAAAGACTATACACATAATTATCGGAATATAGAATATAAACAGTTTGGGTTATAATTTGCCCCATCAATAATGGTGTTAAAGTCTTTGCATTATAGTCGATAAAAAAAACAGTACGTTATGAAATGGCAAAGCTTGTGTTTATTTGCTCTGATAAGCATTGTGAGTATGGTAGATGCTCAGAATCAACCCAATATTTTAATCATATTATAGGATGATGCTGGTTATGCCGATTTTGGTTTCCAAGGAAGTAAGGAATTTAAAACACCTAATCTGGATAAATTAGCCACGGAAGGAGTTGTGTTCGAACAAGCTTATGTGACTGCTGCAGTTTGTGGGCCTTCAAGAGCAGGTATTCTTACCGGGCGTTATCAGCAGCGTTTTGGCTATGAGGAAAATAATGTGCCTGGTTATATGGATAACAATACCTGCTTGAGTGATGATGATATGGGATTACCACTTGAGCAAAAGACCATTGGTAACTATATGAAAGAGCTAGGTTATGCTACCGGTTACTTTGGTAAGTGGCACATGGGCAATGCCGATTGTTTTCACCCAACTAAAAGAGGCTTTGATGTGTTTCACGATTTTAGAGGCGATGCACGTAGTTATTACGATTATAACAGTGAAAACCCTAACTATCGACACGAAGATTGGCTGGAGCATGGCTATGGACAGTATGCCGAATCGGAGAAATACCTGACGCATGAATTAGCCGACCAAACAATAGAATTTATCGAGAAGAATCAGGAGCAACCGTTTTTTGCTTTTTTATCGTTTAACGCCGTACATACGCCAATGGAACCAGAGGAGGAATTATTAAAAGAATTTCCCCAATTGTCCGGAAATCGTCAGAATCTGGCGGCTATGGCTTTGTCGATGGATATTGCTTGCGGCAAGGTTTTAGTGAAGTTGAAAGAACTTGGGCTTGATGATAATACGATTGTGATTTACACCAATGACAATGGCGGACCGTCGGATACAAATAGTTCTGATAATTCGCCCTTAAGCGGAACCAAAGCTAATCATCTGGAAGGAGGAATCCGCGTACCATTTATTATCAAGTGGGCAGGTGTTATTAAGCCAAATGGCGTTTATAAGTACCCGATTAGTACCTTAGATATTTTACCTACTTGTGTGAATGCGGCCGGAAGAAAAAGTGAAGGGATTGTAGCCCTGGATGGTGTTGATTTAATACCATTTTTATTGGCGCGAAATAAGAATAGACCGCATCATACGCTTTATTGGAAGAAAGAAAATCGGGCAGCTATTCGCGATGGTGATTGGAAGTTGCTTCGTTTTCCTGATCGGCCTGCCGAATTATATGACTTGAGTAAGGATATCTCGGAAGTAAACAACCAAGCAGCAGAGCAGCCTGAAATAGTGAAAG
>JAKSBD010000314.1 GCA_022361295.1 Bacteroidales bacterium | reverse complement strand
TAAATCAGCTCTCCTCCTTCGAAAGGAGGAGAGTTGATTCCCTTGATGCATAGGTATATACGTTTGTAAAACTTCTTTTAGAAGACTAAAGTGACATTGCCCTGAGCTTGTCGAAGGTGATCCCTGAGCTTGTCGAAGGTGATCCCTGAGCTTGTCGAAGGGAGTGTAACCTTTTAATATTTAGCATCTTAAACCATGCTTCGACAAGCTCAGCAAGCGAATTCCCGTTCCAACCTGAAACCTGAAAACATTTTACAAAAAATCCCGGCAGACAATCTACCGGGATTCATATATCCAATATTTACCTATGATAAGGCTGATTAATTTAACCCAAGGCTTTTGATGTAGGCTTCGTTATTGGAAGGTCGTCCCAAAAACTCTTCAACAGCCACCATGATATCGCGTTGCTGACCTGTAGACAGGATCAGTTCACGGAAACGCTTACCGGTTGCCTCATCTGTTAGTCCGTTTTGCTCAAACAGGGTGTACATATCCTGGGCATATACTTCAGACCACAGGTAACCGTAGTAATAAACCGGATGCGTATTGATATGTATCCATGCTGCCTGCGGGTGTGTATTTTCCACATAGATATCCATTACCCCCATCTCCTTGTCAAGCTTTTTCCATAGCTCATCGGTATCAAGTGCCACTTCAGGATTGTACTTATTATACAGGTTCATGTCGTAGAAGCAGTTACGAAGAGATGAGATGGCCTTGTAGCCCGATGCCACATTCTTAGCTTTCAACATGTTATCAAATAACTCTTTTGGCAACACCTCTCCTGTTTCATAATGTTTAGCAAATGAACTTAGCATTTCATAGTCCATGGTCCAGTTCTCAAAAATCTGTGACATTGACTCAATAAAGTCCATTTTAGAAGAAGCCTGCAATGAAAATTCACCTTCATATGAAAGACCATCAATGATATGTCCAAACTCGTGGAACAAGGTATTCAGCTCTTTAAAACTAAGCAATGAAGGCAATGTCTCTGTTGGTCTGGTAAAGTTACCCAACAACATATTGGTTGGCACTTCCAGTCCGGCAGCGGTCATTTTACCTGATTTTAAGCCAACGCCATAAAACCATGATTCTTTATTTGGTCGCGGAAACAGGTCAAGATAGAATCGCCCAACCAGTTGTTCTCCCTCAAACACTTCATACATATCCACTTCAGGATGCCAAACCGATGCATTTTCCACTTTCTTAAACTCAAGTGCAAACAACTGCGAATAGATATCCAACACCCCTTTCAGACATTGATCAATCGGCAGGTAAGCCCTTAATGCCTCGTGGTCAACCTGGTATTTGTTCTTTAATACCTCGTTAGTGTAGTATGATACATCCCAGGCTTTAAGCTTTTTACCGTTTATTTTTGACTTGTCTTTAGCCTTTAGCTTACTTAATTCCTTTATATCACTTTTTGCTTTCCCTTTTGCACGATCTGCCAGGTCATTAATAAATGCCCAAACTGTCTCCGGATCCTTTGCCATTTTAGGATACAGGTTGTAATGTGCATATGTTTCGTAACCCATAATATTGGCCAGCTCATGACGCTTTTGCACCAGCTGATCAAGAATAGCCAGGTTTTTATCGGCTGCCCTGTTATTAAATAACATGTAGAAAGCTTTACGGGTTTCTTCCTTAGCTGCATTACTCATTACCGGACCGCGGGTAGCGTTCATCACCGGTATCTCATATTTATTATCATCAGTCCTGTATGTATTCTTAAAGTTCTCAGGCAGGCCCTCAGCACCTTCTTCATCCAGCTCCAATACGGGTATTGCCGTATTCATATTATTGGAATATTCTGAGGTCAGCTGGTTAATCTCCTTGTTTAAAGCCAGGTACCTCTCTCTTTTTTCAGGATCAAGATTAACACCCGACTGCTCAAAGTTAAGAATCAGGTCATCAACTAAACGCTTCCTGTTTTCAGCAAGTCCTTTGTACTCATCCGATTCTTTAACACGAACCATTTGATTAAAAATGTCCTTATCTGAATAAATTGTTGTTGATAAGGAATCCAGCAGTTTATAGCTGTTTAATCCATTAACTCTTGATGCAGAATCAGGCGACACCCAATACAACATAAACGATCGGTTAGAAGCTATGGACACAGCGTTAACCACCTCATCAAACTTAGCAAATACAGAGTTGAAATCAGGATTGTTTGTTTGCCTGATCGCTTCAATTTGTGCATCGGCATTCTTCAACGTCAGCTGCGCGTATTCAGTAATATCATCGGCGCTTACATTGGCGTAATCAACCGGGGCATTCAGTTCTGTTATGAAAGGATTATCAGATGCCTTTTCAGGCTGTTGACAAGCATAAACCATAACCAGCAAAATTAAAAGGTACAGTGATCTCATTTTCTTAGTGTGTTATTATTTCAACCGCAATATAATAAATGATGCAAGTTGGAGAAAGCTAATTGATAATGAATAAAATCAGTGAACGTCTTTCATTTGTTTTTCCTAAAATGGCCTCAAGGTGATTTTGACTGTATTGAGCTTCATTATTTGATAGTTCATAGCCTGTGAGAGCGGCAACAGAGCTATACAAATAAATATGACTATCCAGTGCACTACTCACTCCGGGTTGAATAACGGCAGGCCAGAATAATTGCCAGCAGTTTATTTAGCATTGTTTCTAATTTACAGGTTCTTATCATTCTTCTGTTGAAAGACTCTTACATAGTCTACTTCGTATTTACGGGGAAAACTGGTATTGGATGGATCTCCACCATTGGCACCAATGGCCAGGTTTAAAAGAATGTATTGTGGCTGATGAAACGGATTCGTACCATCGGCATTGATGGTTTTAGACAGATCAATGGTATTGAGTAATTCGTCATCCAGGTATAGACGAATGTATGCTTCAGTCCATTCCATTTTCCAGACATGAAACTTGTCTGCCCAGTCAGGTTCTTTAGCTACAATATCTGAGAAAGGAATCTTTGCCGAATCCCAAACCGGCTGCATCTTTTCATTGGCCCAGGCAGCATTTGCCAATAACTTTGCTTCACCATCATGACGGTAATACTCCAACTGATCCACTTCGCCATTGGCTGGCCACCTGCCGTTCACTCCCAGGGTCCAGATGGCCGGCCACATCCCCATGCTTGTATCAATGCGGGCGCGTACCTCCATAATTCCGTATTTAAAGGAGAACTTATCCCTTGTTTTGATACAGGCCGAGGTATATTCAGCCGTTTCCCTGTTAATACGCCAACTTTTACTCCTTCGGTTATAGTCAGGGTTTTTAACTTGCTCACGTCGACCTTCAATGCACAAAAGACCTCCTTTAACGGAAGCATTATCCGGCTGGTACCATTGCAGCTCCTTATTACGGACAAAGCCGGTTTCATAAGACCAGTACTCTTTATTTGGTAGCCCATCAACATTGAACTCATCATTCCATACAAGTTCGTAACCTTCCGGTATTTTAACAGATAACACATCAGGATAGTACGGATTAACTATCTGATAGCGTTCAGAATGTAACTGTGTATACTGCTTATTCTGCATTAGCCCAAGGAAAACAGGATCCTGCATCTGCACTTCCCAACCGGCATATAAGGCTTTTAAATCATCATAATGCTTATCTCCTGTTAAATCAAGGGCTGTCTGTTCACTTATATCATCGCTTAAATTATAAAGCTCATCATTTTCGCTTTTGTACTTTACCATTTTCATATCGCCCTTCCGCACAGCATAGGCCTTCTGATCATACTTACGCCAGAACAGAGCCTTATGCGGCACACCTTCTTTTTGACCTGATAAATAAGGCACAAGATTAACCCCGTCAATGGGATTAAGCGGCATGGCATTGGCATAAGCCACTGCTGTGGCAAACATATCCAATGATATAACCGGCTTATCGTACACCATACCGGCTGGCACGGTACCCGGCCATTGCATGGCAAAGGGCACATGAATTCCGCCTTCGTACAAACTTCCTTTACCCTCTCTTAACAAACCGTTATCTGAAGCATTATGCTGCTCAGGTCCGCCATTGTCTGAAAGGAAAAATACAATTGTATTGTCGTCAATATCCAGTTCTTCCAATTTATTGAGCACCAAACCAACTCCATCATCAACAGCACTCACCATGGCTGCATAGGTCCGTCTTTTTTTATCTTCAATATGATTGAACCGACCCAGATATTTCTCTGTCGCCTGTAAGGGTGCATGCGGAGCGTTATATGCGAGGTAAATAAAAAAGGGCTTGCTCCTGTTACGTTCGATAAATGAGACAGCTTCACGTGAAAGTGCATCGGTTAAATATTCTTGTTCATCAACACGCCCGTTGTTACGCATTAACCTGGTGCGATAACCATCGAATTGTGCTTTAATTTCTGAAATATCATTTAAAGTCCATTCTTCAGGAAAATACTGATGACCACCACTTAAAAAACCAAAAAACTCATCAAATCCCCTGTTTAAAGGATATTGGCTTTTATGAGTTCCCAGATGCCATTTTCCCAATGCCATACTGGAGTAACCACTGCGCTCCAGTACTGAAGCCAATGTTTCTTCTGTTGATGGTAATCCCTGTAAGGTATCGTTGGGGGCCAGAAGCGGATTACGTCCGAATCCAAAACGATCCTGATAACGCCCGGTCATTATTCCTGCCCGACTGGGACCGCAAACTGCGTAAGTTACATAGCCACTCGTAAATTTAACTCCATTATCAGCTATTCTGTCAATATTAGGCGTTGGAATATCTTTACATCCATTAAATCCCACATCTCCATAACCCTGATCGTCTGTCAGAATAATAATAACATTCGGTGTCTTTCCACTTTTCTGTTGTGCTTTTGTCAACTGAAAGGAGAATAATAATACAGTCAGTAAGACGATTATACTGAGTGAAAACTGATTTTTCATGTGTTTAAATTTATTTTTTAATTCTCATTTGCCTTTTTAAATTTAGCCAGTTGCTCAGGATTCTTCACTCTTACTTTTCGGTTATTATATAAGTCCTCGTGTATTAACCGGGTTATCTCATCCCAGGTCTCCCCCTCAGTCCACAAAGGTTCAATTGTTCCGGCTTCCCAGGCTTTCAGTTTGTTATTTAGCTGAGTAAAGGTTTCATTCTCTGCTTCTGCCAGATCTGTTGTTTCCTGCAGATCGTCTTTCAGGTTATACAAACGATAACCCAGTTCATCAACCCTGATCATTTTATAATCACCTTCGCGGGCGGCAGCCATTTTATCTTTTCTCCAGAATAGTTGCTCATGTGGCTCACCCTCCTTTATGCCTTTCAAATAAGAAATAAGGCTTACTCCATCCAGTGAATCATCAACAGGTAATCCGGCCACATCCATACAACTTGCAAAAATATCGAGCGATGATGATAAACCATCGTATACCTGTCCTCCTTTGAGACCGGCAGGCCAGTGAACAAAGAATGGCACCCGGTGTCCGCCTTCAAACTTGTTACCTTTAAAGCCTTTCAATGGCAGGTTTGATGACTGATTGTTGTGCGCCCCGCCATTGTCGCTCAGAAAAAAGATCAGCGTATTATCCAGTAAGTTTTCACTCTTTAATTTATTAACGATTGTCCCTACAGCCCTGTCCAATGACCATGTCATAGCTGCCAGGGTTTGACGTTCATGCCCCTGGTACAAAGCTAAATCCTCTTCCTTAGCCTCCATTGGTGTATGAACCGCATTGGGTGCCCAGTAAATAAAAAATGGCTGGTCGCTATTGTCGCCAATAAATTCAGCTGCCTTCTCGCCCAGACGATCCGTCAGGTAACCTTCAAAGCTTGTAAAAACATCATTCTCCCTGATGGAATGAGGTGTGCCCTCTTTGTCCTGTTTATTGTTTGGGAAGTAACTGCGACCACCGGCCAGAAAACCCCAGAAATAATCAAATCCTCTTTTATTCGGACGGTAATCAGGGCCATCGCCAAGGTGCCACTTTCCAAAAGCTGCCGTTTTATAACCTGCTTTTTTCATTGCATCGGCCATCGTCTTTTCCTTTACATCAATCCCGGTATAATGCTTTGGAGGATTACATTCAAAACCAAAACGCTGTTGATACTTACCAACCATAATTCCTGCACGACTTGGTCCGCATACAGAAGCTGTTACATGGGCATCAGAGAAACGTATGCCATTGGCGGCCAGTCGATCAATATTTGGAGTATTCAGGTCTTTACATCCTGCAAAACCAAAATCGGCATATCCAGCATCGTCCAGTAACATAACAATTACATTGGGCTTTTGTGGTTCAGCATTCTTTTGTTTAACCGGCTGACAGCCCAATAATGCAATGGTTAACATCACCATTAAGGCACTCGTCATACAGTCGTTTCTTTTCGTTAGTATCATGGGTCTATTGTTTTTTTACTTTATAGATTTCATTGTTAATTCTAAGGAGGTAAATGCCACTGGCTAATCCTGAAAGGTCAATTTGATCCAGGCAAGTCTGTTTACTTAGCCAAATACCCAAAAGATTATAAATATCAATGTTTGTATGCGACCGGAGTCCCGAAATGCGTACAAGATCTTTACACGGGTTTGGGTATAAGCTCAGTGTCTTTGCTCTTTTATTATCAAGAGTGGTTGAAACAGTATTGCGACTATTCACTGTTAACCTGTCAAACGAACCAACATAACCGTCTGAGCTGTTATTCCTGCCAACACAGGTAAATCGGACCTTACAGGTGCCTGCATCCAGATTGATTACATTAAAGCTTTGACGGATAACTGATGAACCGGCCTTATACATATCTACTACAGCATCCAGTTCCTGCCATTCTCCCGCTATGGTTTCAACTGCACATTGGTACTGTCCAAACGAGGTCCATGTTAGCGATTGCAGTGTGAACTGATGTTGCCCGCTTTTGTCTATCGGAACCTCAAAAATAATTTCATCCCCTGTTGCCTGAGCTTCTAACTTTACATGTCTGCCGGCGCCGGCTGCTCCATTACTTATTACAGATGAATTATTTCCTGTGGGTGAAGACCAAACAAGGTCTTCACACTCCAGTTCTTTTTGCTCATCAAAGTCTACGGTTTTCCACACCCTTACATAATCTACCCAGGCATGTGTTAACGTACCAACTGGCTCACCGGTAAAATAATCCCCTTCAATCCCAAAGCTGGCACCATTGGATAACCAGATAAATTCAGGAGAGTTTACAATCCATTTGGCATCTGCATATCTGACTTTAAAAACACCATCGTAATAGATATCCATAAAATTCTCTGTCCAGTGTAAACCCCAGGTATGATAATTACCATCATGGATACCTGGCGTTAGATATTTCTTCGTATTTGCCTGATGACTGGCACCATAGCCATCAATATGCACCACTGACTTGGTGTAATCATCGAGCCAGGCAGACTCAAACACATCAATTTCAGCACCATCATTAGCTGTATTATCCACATTGCCCATATTATCGCCCTGAAACCAAAAAGCAGTATGTGTTCCTTTTGAGGCATCGGCAATTTTCATCCTGACTTCAAAATAGCCATATTGTGTTTCATACAGATCGTTTGTATTAACAGAACCGCAATGCATCGTATTTGAATCATGCTTAACCACCTTAAGAACCAAATCACCATCTTGCTGCCAAGCATTCGCCTTTTTCCACCACCAGTCATTAATGCCGAGCGCAGGCCTTGGTGCCCTTGATTTTGAACTTTCAAGAATATTCCATTTTAAGGGATCCACTGTTGAAGTATTAAACTCATCGCTAAAGTCAAGCTGCCAGTTATCACCGGTTGTATTATCCAGTACTGGTTGTGCATCAGCAGGTGTGTTTTCATCAACGAATTGTGCCAACAGCAGACTATCCGGGAATAATACTCCGGACAGGCCAATGTGAATTAATAGTATGTACTTTAATATTTTCATCTTCCTGATTTGCAACTATAAATCTCTATTGGTTGTTAATTGGTGAGATATAGTATCGATATGTATAGTCTGCATTTAACAAGCGATAGTCTTTCCGTGGGAAGGCCTGCATTAGCCAGCTGGTGGTTCCTCCTATTCCCATTTGTTTGTAATCCACATTCAGAAATATGTCTGCCTGTTTTGTTAACTCAAAAGAATAATCGCTTTTTTGAATGTCTCTCTTTGAATAATGAGTGGCCCCAAAACCCACTGTAGGCTCACCTGATATTCTGATTCCTTTACCTTTAGCATTGGTCAGTGTCAACCATCGTGTATCCATTTTATATCCGTTCTCCTGAGGTTTCGAATACTCTACCCATTCTTTTTCGACTGTAGACTTATAGATCCCAACCTTCTCCACATTACGATCAGAGTATACAGGAAATTGACCGGGTCCGTACCACTCTAAATTTTTAAATCCGGGGGTGATTACCAACTCCGTTCCCTGTCGCGGAACCATTGGCAAACGCTTTTCTCCGGCCACATACTCGCAGTTAACCTGCACTTCACCTTTGCCATTAACTGTATAGATCTGAATGTACCCGGCATCAACCATTGGTAATGTTCCTTTGGCAGTAATAACAATAGTTTGTTCAGTCTCCTCTACTTTAAAATCCTCAATTATCCAGCTGCCTGCGTTTTCCCATATACCCAGCTGAGGCAGTTTAGGATTCCCCCCTTTAACAGCGCCCCGGTCATTGTCAGTCGGCACCCTCCAGAAGTCGGGTTGCGGTCCGCGCTTAATAACCAGCTCATCACCCAGGTAATACTTCTCCAATCTGCCATTGAGCTTATCAAACAGGATGGAGAAGCCATTACCCCATACATAAAGCTCACGCCCTTCTGTTCGGTACGAAGGCACTTCGTTTGTTACTTCCATCGGCATTACTTCCGCCTCTGTTAACTGAAACTGATCCCATGCTAATTCATGTCCGGCCGTAGCAAAAAAAGTATCCTTATTAAGGTTAAAACTAAAGGTCAGAAAGTACTCCTTACCTTCCTTCAGCTGATAGCCATTAATATCAAGTGTTATATTTTCAGATGCCCTTGCAGGTATATCCATTGTTACCAGTTGCCCTGAAGAAACCTCAACTCCGTTCTCCATTAAAGCCCAATGACCATCCACCCAATTTTCGGCATTTGAGAAATCATACCAGTTGGTAATTTTAAATTCAAGTTTATTAATATCAAGCACTTCAACGTGAATATTCCGGTAGAAATACTTAACGGTGTTTAATCCCGGATGAGGTGTCCAGTCAGAGGCTAACAAGCCATTCATACAAAAATTACCATCGTGGTGAACACCCCTGGCATTTTCCCACCATCCACCATATGCATAAAAGTGTTGCTCGCGGGCATTCTCTTTATAGGCTTCGGGTACAGGCTGCTTCAATCCCTGGTCCATCCAATCCCACACAAAGCCCCCCTGGAAATTATTATCGGCATATATCAGGTCCCAATACTCTTTCAGGTTACCATTACTGTTACCCATGGCATGGGTGTATTCACACAAGAGGTAAGGCATGTGTGCATAATCCTTTATTATCTTTTGGCACTCTTCAGGTGTGGCATACATACGTGAATAGACATCGGCATAATCACGTCCTCCTTTACGTGTTGTACCTTCATATAAGTATGGACGGGAAGGATCATTCTTATTAACCCATTCATGAGCTATTCTGGCATTGGGGCCATCACCACTCTCATTACCCAATGACCAAATTACCACAGAGGCATGGTTACGATCGCGATAGACCATTCGTTTTACACGATCCAGGTAGGCCTCCTCCCATTCAGG
This sequence comes from Bacteroidales bacterium, assembly GCA_022361295.1. Taxonomy (GTDB): domain Bacteria; phylum Bacteroidota; class Bacteroidia; order Bacteroidales; family Marinilabiliaceae; genus Carboxylicivirga. The sequence goes on along the minus strand of JAKSBD010000314.1, from coordinate 2,739 downwards.
AGAACAGGTTAAACGGTTATCACCCTTATTACCAAAGCCATGTGTTTCGATATTTCCTTCATCAATCAGGTAGATGCCATACTCGTCGCACAAGGCATACCATTCAGGTGTATTCGGATAATGGCTTGTTCTGACGGCATTAATATTATTTTGCTTCATCAGAATAATATCACGCATCATATCGTCGGTTGTTACATAATGACCTGTTTCGGGGTGGTGCTCATGACGATTGGTTCCTTTAAATAATACGGCAACACCATTGATTAGTATGCGACCGTCTTTAACTTCCACTTTACGGAAACCTACTTTTTGCGGAATAACTTCAAGTAAATTATTATTCCTATCCTTTAATGAGATTAAAAGCTCATACAAATAAGGTGATTCTGCATTCCATGTGTTGACCTGCGTTAACTTATGCTCATCCGATTCGAAATTAATGATGCCTTTCTTAGCATTAACTTCCAGTGCTCCTTTCAACTCCTCATTGCCAGAGGCATCCAACAGCTGATATTCAATTGTCACAGCAGCTTTATATTTGGACACAATTTCCCCGCTCAACTGAAAAATACCATCGGCGTATGAATCACTCAATGATGCTGTTGCCACATAGTCGCGGATATGTGTTTGAGGCGTTGACCATAAATACACATCACGAAAAATACCACTTAGCCGCCAGAAATCCTGATCTTCAAGATAAGAAGCATCGCTCCAGCGATACACTTCTACGGCCAGATGGTTGACTCCTTTTTTTAAATACCTGGTGATATTAAATTCTCCTGGTGTGCGGCTTCCCTGGCTATAGCCTACCTTTTTACCGTTAATCCAGAGGTAATAAGCAGACTGAACCCCATCAAAATTGATGTACACCTCTCGACCACTCCATGCTTCAGGCACTTCAAAAGTATGGCGATAAGATCCTACAGGATTCCATTCTTTCGGAGCTCTTAATTCCTCTTTCTCAAAAGGATAAGTATCGTTTGTATAGATCGGAATACCAAAACCATGAAGCTCCCAGTTGGATGGTACCGGGATCTTGTTCCATTGGGAATCATCATAAGTCGTTTGATAAAATTGATGAGGCCGTTCACCGGGATTCTTTGACCAATGAAAAAGCCACTCACCGTTCAGGCTTTTATAATAATCGGATGCTGACTTATCGAAGCGCAAAGCCGACGTTTTAGAGCCATAAACCATCATGGTTGTATGGGGTTTTTCTTTGTTGATATGTAATACTTTTACATTATCCCAATCAAGCCTTTTCCCGGCAAACGTTAAACTCACAATCAGCATTAAAACATGCACCATTAAAAGTTTCTTCATCTTTCCTGTATTGTTAAAATCCTTAATTCTTCTTGTTGCAAGGTTTGGATTATTAGGTTATTTCACTCGTTCTGGTCTTTCATAAATGCACCATTTCATTGTCATTCTTCGTGACATTTATTCTTCAGAAAGAAGGGGCTATTACTTCACTCTTCTTTCGTATATCTTCAATCTTCAGATCTTTACAAAAAGCATCAATTAACTTCAATGGCCCCCAAATCGGGTAAGTTCTTAATTCTGTTACCCAGAATATCGACACTCAGCTCCAGGCCAATGTATAGCCCAATACTATCGTTGGGAACAGGACTAATGCTAATGCCTTTGTCTTTTACCAGATTCACATTTAATGGTATGTAATCATTTAGTTGACTCTCACCGGGATTGGTAAATTCAGGATTCCCAATCAAGGGTTGCTCATCCTGTATGAGGACATCTGCCGGCCAGTTTTCCTGCTTCAAATAGAGATTATTTTTAAACACAATATCCCTAATGGTGGACACTCCGGCTTTTTCGGGATTATACTGATCGCCTTTTACCAGCTCACTTTCTCCTTCGATATAGAAAATATTGTTTGCAATAAGTACTCCTGCCGAGGCCTTATCAATGGCAATTTTAGCAACGATGCCTTTGTTAACATATATGGTATTGTTATAGAAGTAACTGTTAAAAGGGCCGCTCCGTTTCTTATTTCCCTGGTAACCACTCAACCAAAAAATCTTACCTTCCTGAAAAGCCCCGTCTTCGCCTTTAACACGATACCCGTCATTTACACTGATATTATAGCGATAGGCACAATTATAATTGTTACCCAATATCTCGCAGAATCCACCGGCATTATTAACGCTCAGATTATATTGAACGATCACGTTATTACAATTATAATCGATATGACAGCCGGCTGAATCACCCGGCCCATTAGCATTTTTAAACGTATTGTGCTCAATAACCACATTGGAAGTACCCCAGGTCCATAGGCCACTGCCTCTTCCCCATTTACGTGAATCATTGTTACTTCCCGAAGAATGTACCTGATTACCTTTTACGTGTCCCTGGTGAACACCTGACATCTGAATGCCGGGCCCTCCTGTTTCCTGCACTCTATTGTTCAATACCTTTATATGGTGTATACTTTTATCTTTACCCGTAAACTTTAAACCTGTGTGTGCCACATTTGAAATATGACAATTTTCTACTGTCAGATTATTTAACTGAGCATCGGGGATTGAATTAATGAAACGAATGCCCCAACCATAGCTTTGCCGGCCATTGGCAGTTTTGACTTCATCTTCACCCCTTTCGAAACCCGGTTCTTCAAAGAACACATCACGGACCAACAGATCTGCCAGCTTAATATCACTATACCTGCCCGATTCGGATGTTGTTACCAGTACGCCGCAACGCATTTGTTGCTGAGGAGCT
>JAKSBD010000104.1 GCA_022361295.1 Bacteroidales bacterium | reverse complement strand
TGAAGAAAATACAAGCTAAAATAGTCTTGCCCGTTTTGTTCTCATTTTTAATCGTCAGTTTTGTCGATTTGGTGGGAACAGGCGTTGATGAATTAAAACAAAGTAGTGAAACACCCGCTTACCTGCTGCAATTGATTCCTTTTGTTGCATTTATCTGGTTCTTTTTATTGTCTGTTCCAGCCGGGATATGGCAATCAAAAGTGGGGAAAAAGAAAGTGTTAAGCATATCAATTTTAATAACCGCCATTGGCTTATTCGTACCTGTTTTAGGAAATACACTGCCGGTTATCCTGCTGTCTTTTTCATTGTTGGGTATCGGTAATACCATTATGCAGGTTTCAGCCAATCCTTTATTAATGGATGTGGTGCCCGATGAAAAGGCATCCGGATTTTTAAGTTTCTCTCAATTTATAAAATCATTGGGGTCAATGATAGGTCCGTATGTGGCAGCTGTGATTGGGCCTTTTATAGCTCAATCGATCGGTTTCGAAGGCGAAGGAGCCTGGCGCTTTGGTTTATACTTATTTGGTGCCATTTCTATTTTGGCATTCATATGGTTGAGTTACACCAATATCAATGAAGAGAAGACCGGAAACAGTCAGGTCAGTTTTTCGTCCTGCCTCCGGCTTTTGGGGAATAAATACATTGCTTTAATGGTACTTGGTATTTTTGCTATTGTTGGGGTTGATGTTGCTATTAATTCCAACATTGGAGCTTTTCTTCAACTTAAAATAGGAGTAGATGAAGAAGCCGCCAAGTATGGTAAAACAGTCTATTTCTTTGCCAAGATGGTAGGTACATTTATTGGTGGTATTATTCTGATGAAAGGTAATGCCAATAAGTTCCTGAAAGTATCCGGACTTCTGGCAATGCTATTTGTTTTAACTCTTACAATGGTTGAAAATGAAGTTGCAGCATGGATATTGATTGGTTTGATAAGCCTGGGAGTGTCTAATGTTTTTCCATTGATTTTTTCCATAACAGTTGGTTACTATCCAACGCGATCTAATGAAATATCTGGCTTAATGATGATGGCCATTTCCGGCGGTGCCATATTTCCGTTTTTGGTAAGCCTGGCTATGGAATATCACCTGAATGGAGGCCTTTGGGTCATATTCGGCTTGCTGATATTTATACTCTTGCTAACAATCTTAAAGCCAACGAAATTGCAATAAAAATATAAATCTATGAGACAGCTATTCGTTATAATTATCAGTGCATTGCTGATGTTTGCATGTGATCATACATCAGAATTACCAGCCTATAAAAATGCTGATTTAGATATTGAAACCCGGGTTGCCGATTTAGTATCACGAATGACATTGGAAGAAAAAGTGATGCAGCTGGATATGTACTCAGCCGGCGATGTGTGTCATGATGGACGCCTGTCAGTGGAGTTGGCTGAGAAAGCTTTAAAAGGCATGAGTATTGGTAGTATTCACGATTATTATCCTGAAGAAGCTGCCTATGCCAATGAACTACAGAAATATATTATTGAAAATACACGCCTTGGTATTCCAGCTTTGTTTATAGAAGAGGCTTTACACGGATATCAGGGAAGTAAATCAACAGCTTTTCCTGTGCCTGTTGGAATGGCCAGCGCATGGGATGTGGAGTTAATGGAAAGAATAGGAAAGGTGGTTGGCCGGGAAACTCGTTCTGTGGGTGTTCATATCGTTTTGGCACCAGTATTAGGTATTGGTCGTGAACCTCGCTGGGGACGAGTACAGGAAACATATGGTGAAGATCCATATTTGGCAGCGCGTAATGGCGT
>JAKSBD010000538.1 GCA_022361295.1 Bacteroidales bacterium | reverse complement strand
GCCATTGCCAAAACAAAAGAATATATTGCTGAAAAAAGCATTGGTAAAGTAAAGGTAAATTATCGTTTACGCGACGCTATTTTTAGTCGTCAGCGTTACTGGGGTGAACCATTCCCTGTGTATTACAAGGATGATATGCCTTACATGCTGGATGACTCTAAGTTACCATTAGAGTTGCCCGAAATTGATAAGTATTTACCAACCGAACAAGGAGAGCCACCATTGGGACGTGCCAAAGGTTGGGAAACTGAAGATGGCTATCCACTGGAATTGAATACCATGCCTGGTTTTGCCGGTTCATCGGCCTACTACCTGCGTTACATGGACCCTAAAAACGATAAGGCCCTTGTTGGAAAAGAAGCCAACGGTTACTGGCAGGATGTTGACTTATACATTGGAGGAACTGAGCATGCCACCGGTCACTTAATTTATTCACGTTTCTGGAATAAATTCCTGTTCGATATTGGTGAAGTAATTAAAGATGAGCCATATAAAAAACTGATTAATCAGGGGATGATTCAGGGGCGATCTAACTTTGTGTATCGTAAGAAAGGAACCAATACATTTGTTTCCTACAATTTACGTAAAGAGCATGATGTACAGCCAATTCACGTTGATGTAAACATTGTTCGCAATGACGAACTGGACATGGAAGCTTTCAAAAAATGGAGCCCTGATTACGCCAATGCTGAGTTTATCCTTGAAGATGGTAAGTATGTTTGTGGCTGGGCTGTTGAAAAGATGTCCAAGTCAATGTACAATGTGGTAAATCCTGATACCATTATTGCAGACTATGGTGCTGATACCTTACGTTTATATGAAATGTTCTTAGGACCATTGGAGCAGTCAAAGCCGTGGGATACAAACGGTATTGATGGAGTACATAAGTTTTTGCGTAAAACATGGCGTTTATTCTATAAGGATGATAAGTTTAATGTTAGTGATGAAAAAGCAACTCCTGATGAATTAAAAGCCTTACATCGCACCATTAAGAAAATTACCGAAGATGTAGAGCGCTTCTCTTTCAATACTTGTGTTAGTGCATTTATGATTTGTGTGAACGAATTGAACGATTTAAAATGTAACAAACGTGAGATTCTGGAGCCATTAATGGCATTGTTGGCACCATTTGCACCTCATATGTGCGAAGAGTTGTGGCACGCCCTTGGTAATTCAACGACCATTTGCGATGCCAGGTGGCCAGAGTTGAATGAAAGCTACCTGGTTGAGTCGTCGGTAACCTACCCGGTTTCATTCAATGGTAAGATGCGTTTCAAAATTGATTTATCGGCAGATATGAACAATGCCGATATAGAAAAGTCGGTGATGGAACATGAATCTGCAGCCAAATGGCTGGAGGGTAAAACGGTTCGAAAAGTTATTATCGTACCTAAGAAGATTATTAATATCGTGGTAGGCTAACGACCGTTTGAGATAAATAAACTGTTATGATATAAAGCCTGCAAGATTTCTTTCTTGTGGGCTTTTTTCTGAAGGAATAACAACAACTTATCAGGTGAATTCAGTAAATAAGATAGTGTCATCTGAAGGTTAAACATTAGAAGCATGCAAAACAAAACAGCCATATTAAAAGAGCTTCGCAGCTATGTAATGCTGACCATTGGCCTGGCAATTGGTACCCTGGGCTGGACAGCCTTTTTGATTCCAGCCAAAATAGTTGGTGGCGGATTAACAGGTATTGCAACCATTATCTATTTTATTGCAGGTTGGGATGTGGGATTAACATCCTTGATTATCAATATTGGTTTAATATTGCTGGCCATTAGAATACTTGGTGCTTCTTTTGGTATAAAAACCATTTATTGTGTTTTAGTGTTTTCCGGGCTGTTAACACTTTTGCGACCTATGTTTGTCGAACCCGTTGTGTCAGAGGTGATGATGAATGCTATAATTGGCGGCATACTTGGTGGTCTTGGTGCAGGTATTGTTTTTGTTAATGGTGGCAGTACAGGTGGTATTGATATTGTGGCCATGATTATCAATAAATATAAAAACATCAGTCTGGGGCGCTTACTGCTTGGTATGGATGCCTTGATCATCTCATCTTCATTTTTCCTGGTACAGTCGTCTTCTATCGAAACGGTAGTATATGGTTTTATGACGATGGCTATTCTGGCTTATACCGTTGATATGGTCATTTCAGGTAACAAACAAACGGTTCAGTTTTTTATTATATCCAGTAAACCTGAAGAGCTAAGGAAGTCAGTTATATTTGAGGCCGAAAGGGGCTTAACGATACTGCATGGGAAAGGGGGGTACTCTGGCGAAGATCGTCAGGTATTAATGGTTATAGCACGTAAAAATGAAACCCAGGAGGTCTTTAAGGTGGTAAAGCAAATTGATCCGGATGCCTTTATAACTGTTGGTACAGTAATGGGTGTTTACGGGCAGGGCTTTGATAAGATTAAGATCTAGTAATGGTTATGTTTTAGGAGATTATGGGGTGTCTGGTAATAAACTTGCGTTTGTTGCCTGAAAAACTAATCAACTATTATTAACTTGCATGCACTTCAAAATAAATTCTAATGACCAAAAAGAAATTAATAGTTGCCGTTGTTGTGGCAATACTTGTAATACCTGCTGTTTATTTTGGCATTCACCGGTATAATCATCCTGTTTCACCAGTAACCGAGGAGACGCTGGATTCTCTTGATGTAATTGAAATTCCGGAGCCTGAATTATTATATGGACTTCCTGTTGACTCCTTTACAATTGAAGAAAGTAAAATAAAGCGTAACCAGTTTCTGGCAGATGTGTTTTTGAAAGCAGGTGTTGATTACCCAACAATTAATACCATTGTTGAAAAGACTAAGCCGGTATTTGATGTGAGGAAAATTAAGGTTGGTAATCGTTATACCATGTTCTACAGCCAGGATTCTCTGAAGCAACTAAATCATTTTGTTTATGCCATAGATAACACAGATTACATGGTGGTTTCATTAACAGATTCCATACATGTATATCGCGATGTAAAAGAAACCCGCAGTGTACCTAAGACGGTTACCGGTGTTATCAACTCTTCATTATGGGTAACCATGACAGAGAATGATATTAATCCGTTACTGGCCATTGAACTTTCAGAGATATTTGCGTGGACAGTTGACTTCTTTGGTATAGAAAAGGGTGACAATTTCAAAGTTTTTTATGAAGAGCAATATGTTGACAGTATAAGTATTGGTATCGGAAAAATACATTCGGCTGTATTTAATCATCGTGGCAGGGATTATTATGCATTTAGCTATGCCGAAGATAGTGTTGAGCATTTTTTCGATGAGCAGGGGCAGAGTTTGCGTAAAGCATTCTTAAAAGCGCCTTTAAAGTTCTCAAGGATTAGTAGTCGTTTTTCTCATAGCCGTCTGCATCCGGTGTTAAAAATTCGTAGGCCTCACCATGGTATTGATTATGCTGCTCCAACAGGGACGCCGGTATATGCACTTGGTGATGGACGTGTAATTGCTCGTGCCTACCAAAAGCGAGGTGGAGGAAATTACATTAAAATAAAACACAATAGTGTATATACAACCGTATATATGCACTTGCATGGTTTTGCCAAGGGCATTTCAAAAGGCTCTCATGTTAAGCAAGGTCAATTAATAGGTTATGTTGGTTCTACAGGATTGTCAACAGGACCGCACCTTGATTTCAGGGTTTATAAAAATGGAAAGCCTGTTGATCCTTTAAAAATTGATGCACCACCTGTTAATCCGGTTAAGGAAGAAAATATGCCGGCTTTCACTATGTTTATAGAACCTTTAAAGCATCAACTTGATTCCTTGCAGTTGCCACAGACAATTGAAAAGTAAAGACTCGATATTATTGATTTAAAAAAAAGGAGCTTTAGGGCTCCTTTTTTATGCGTTTAAAAGTTCTTTTATTGCCAATGGGAAATATTCATATTCCAATGCATGCACTTTTGCTGCCACATCATCTGGTGAATCATTAACGGTAAGCGTACATTTCTCCTGGCGAATAATATTACCATCATCATACTTTTCGTTGACATAATGGATGGTAATGCCTGATTCTTTCTCTTTATTAGCTACCACAGCCTCGTGAACATGATGGCCAAACATACCTTTACCACCATATTTGGGTAACAATGCCGGGTGAATATTTATAATTTTATCAGGAAAAGCTTCAACATAGGCCGATGGAACTAACCATAAAAAGCCGGCCAGGACAATTAAATCAGGTTGAATGGCCTTAATGTCGCTTAAAACAGACAGGTTTTCACGAAACTCTTTTCGACCGAATATACTACACGGAATGTTGAGATTCTTGCAACGCTCAATGACATAGGCATTTGGACTGTTGGTGTAAACCTTGCTGATTTCGACCTTTGTATTTTCTTTAAAATATTTAACAATGTTTTCTACATTTGATCCTGAGCCGGATGCAAACAGAACTATCTTTTTCATTTTCTTATATTTGCGTGCTTTAAAAAAAGCAAAAAACTGTGACAAAAATAGGCAAAAATGACCATGAAATGTCATTTTCTTTACACGAAGTTTGAATTATTATCCACAAATGTATTTCTTTGCAAAGTTGTTTAAGAACATTTTATTAGTAT
>JAKSBD010000189.1 GCA_022361295.1 Bacteroidales bacterium | reverse complement strand
TTGAGGAGTCGAATTGAGGAATTGTTGAATTGAGGAACTGAGGAATCGTCGAACTGTTGAGACAGTTGATGAGTTTTTGACCTAATGACCTATTGATCTATTGACCTAATGACCTAATGATCTATTGACCTATCTGCTTAATTGATGAATCTCACATCTCAACATCCTCTCCCCTTTCTTTGAAATTTATACTTCTTGCTTTGAAATCATAAATCCATTAGCTGACTCAGTGCCGACCTTTGTATCATAACAAAAAACTGAATGATATGAGGTTGACAACGCTATTTCTTTTTAGCATTATTTCAATAAGCATAAATGCACAGTATATGGAAACAATTGAACAAGTGGTATCAGAATTATTTGTAGCGTCTGATAACCGCGACTGGGACACAGTAGAGGCAATTTTTGCCGACAAGGTGGAGCTTGACTACTCAAGTATGAATGGCAATCCGGCCGTGGAGTTAAGCCCACAACAAATCACCGATGCCTGGAAAACCATTTTACCCGGTTTTACCGCTACCCACCATCAGCTGGGCAATTTTATTACCCATTTAAATGGCGAGACAGCTGATGTGTTTTGCTATGGCACAGCTACTCACTACCTGGAGCATGAAGCAGGTAACATATGGACAGTAGTCGGGTCATACAACCTGCAACTGATCAAAGACGGTAATAACTGGAGGGTGACAAAAATGAGGCTTAACTTCAAGTACCAGGATGGCAATGCCCAATTACCACAAGCAGCAATGGATAATGTAAAAAACAAGCACGATGAATAAAATATATTCAGTAATAATAATGGCAATGGTCGTATTGACAGGATGCCATACGGAATGTAAAAAGAAAGTGGATATTTTAAAGAAAGAACTGGAAATGAACAAACAGATCGCCGAGCGAAATAAAGCCAATACACGTGCTTTTTTAAAGGCACTCGAAGACATGAATGTTGATGCCGTTGTTGATCTGTTTGATGAGGAAGCCGTGCACATCAATCCCTATTCATCAGGATTATTCCCTGAAGGTACCAGTGGTAAAGACGGTATTCGTCAATACTGGGCACCGGTGTTCCCTAATTTCGAAAAGATGGAGTTTCCTATTGACGAAATCTATGCAATGGAAGACCCTTCAATGACATTTGTAAAATTCGAAGGAAGGATCAAGCTTAAGAATGATGCAGGCTGGTATAACAACGATTACTATGCTACATTCAAATTTAACGAAGAAGGAAAAATAACAGAGTATGTCGAGATCTTTAACCCAATTACAGCGGCAAGAGGTTTCGGGTTAATCGATAAAATCAAATAACCATGAGAAATGCAATTGGAATATTAATGGTGTTAATAGCCTTTACAGCTTGTGCTAATCCTAAAAAGGCTAAAGTATTAACAGAAACGAATAAAAAGATGGAACAAGTAACATTTAAAAGTGAAGGTCTAAAAATAGTTGGAAACCTTTATTATCCGGCAAATTATAAAAAGGGAGAATCATATCCTGCTATTGTCGTATCGGGCAGCTGGACTACAGTAAAAGAGCAAATGGCCGGTTTATATGCTGAGCGCTTTGCAAAAGAAGGTTTTATTACCCTTGCTTTTGACTTCAGAAACTATGGTGAGAGTGAAGGGGAGCCTCGTTTTTGGGAAAACCCGGCTATGAAAGTCGAGGATATCAAAAATGCAGTTACATACCTGGGTTCTATACCTGAAGTGGATAACAACAAGATCGGTGCTTTCGCCGTGTGCGCTGGTTCTATGTATACATTAATGGCAGCTTCTGAAGACAGCAGGATAAAAGCTGTTGTAACAGCAGCATCGTGGTTGCAGGACGCCGAAGCAGTTAAGTTGTTCTATGGTGGCGAAGAAGGGGTAAATGAGAAAATTGCCGTAGCGCGTAAAGCAAAAGAAACCTATGCAAAGGATGGCGTTGTTGAATACATTGAAACCATTTCAACTACCAACCCATCTGCTGCCATGTATGGACCTTTTGATTACTACCTCAACCCTGAACGAGGAGGTATTAAAGAATGGAGTAACGACAAGTTTGCTGTAATGAGTTGGGAAGACTGGTTAACTTTGGATCCGATGCCCTATGCAGTAAAATTAAATGCACCAACTTTAATGATTCATTCAGACGGTTGTGTATTGCCGCAATACACCAAAAACTTCTTTGAAAAGATCGCTACGGACGATAAGCAACTGGAATGGGTTGAAACAGAATTGGATTCTCCAATGCAACAATTCAATTTCTATGATCAGGAAGCTGAAGTAAGCATGGCCATTGATAAAGCCAGCAAGTGGTTTGAAGCTAAATTATAAGGTTGCATTCACAGCTATATAGTACCCCTCTCCTTATCCAAACTCATAACCGTAAAGGGTAAGGAGAGCTGTTTTGCCATATTCAATATAAAACACACACTATGGAACGCATTGTTTTGGTTACCGGTTCAAACAGAGGCATTGGCCTGGCCACGGTTAAAGAACTATTAAAAAAAGAATATAAGGTCATATTAACAGCCAGGAAAGAAGAAGATGGCCTGAAGGCTAAGGCAAAACTTCAGAAGTATGGCGAGGTTTATTTTCATCCTCTGGATGTTGCAGATGCTCAAAGTGTGGAGCAGATCAGACAATTTATTAATGATAAATTCGGGCAGTTGGATATACTGATAAATAATGCCGGCATAAATTACGACACCTGGCATACAGCCTCTAATGCTAACCTGGATGAAGTGGAAGAAACCATTGGTACCAACCTGATGGGCGCCTGGCGAATGGCGCAAGCTTTTATTCCGCTAATGCTCAAACAAAAATTTGGTCGCATTGTTAATGTGTCGAGTGGCGCAGGTGCTCTTAACGAGATGAGTGGCAGTACAACACCCGGTTACAGCATTTCAAAGGCAGCACTAAACGGATTAACCATTAAATTAGCCGCTGATGTAAGAGGGAAAAATATTCTGGTTAATTCTGTATGTCCGGGATGGGTTCGAACCAATATGGGAGGAATGGCAGCTCCACGCAGTCCTCAAAAAGGCGCTGAAACCATTATTTGGGCAGCTGAACTGCCCAATAACGGTCCTTCAGGTAAATTTTTCAGAGATATGAAAGAGATAAAGTGGTAGTGTACTTCGTTTAATTGACACTGTCCTTGGCAGCATAAGGGGCTTCAACCTTTACCACTTTAAAAACATCATATACCAATGTAGCATGCGGCGGTATTACATCACCTGCTCCCTTTGCTCCATACGCCAGTGTATCAGGTAAAATAGCAACGATTTCATCGCCTTGGCGCAATAGTAAAGACACCTCTGTAAAGCCTTTAATTAAGCGGGTTGAGTCAGCCACAAATGTAAATAGAGAATCAGGTAACTCATTGGTATTCCATACTACAGAATCCTCAACCTTAAGACTAAGGTAAGTACCAACTCTACAGCCCGGCTCCACCTTTGGTCCATCGCCTTTTTTAATATAGTAATACTGTAAGCCACTTGCGGTCCGAATGATATTATCCGCATTTTCTTTATCCGACTGTGTGCTTTTAAACTGACATGAAGCAAGTATCAGAGTACCTGTAATAAGTAGTAAAAATGATTTCATTGATTTGATCTAGAATGATTAGTTGTGCTAAAATAGCAACTTTTGTGAAGTTTTAATTTGCTGTAAGGCCATCCAGGCCCAGTTCCACTGCCACATTCTGCATACCCTTGATGGTTTCCTCAATTAACTCAGGAATTTCCATTCCCAGCATGTCAGCGCCACGTGAAATTATACTTCTGTCCACTTTAGCTGCAAAGCGTTTGTCTTTCCAACGTTTCTTAACCGACTTTACAGTCAATGAGTGAATACTTTTATCGGGTCGTACCAGAACGGCTGTTGTTACAAGGCCAGTTAATTCGTCGCAGGCATACAGCACTTTCTCCATTGTTTCCAATGGTTCAACATCGGTACATATCTCCCATCCATGACTTAGAACCGCCCGTATATACTCATCGGGCCAACCTGCATCTTTTAGAATTTCTTCTGTTTTAATACAATGCTCATCCGGATACATTTCGTAGTCGAGATCATGCACCAGACCTATAGTTCCCCATTTCTCCTCATCTTCATTGTATTTTTTTGCAAAGTGCTTCATCACCGCCTCTACGGCTAATCCATGTCGGTAAAGGCTGTCGCTTTTATTATACGCTTTAAATAATTCAAGGGCTTCTTCTCTTGTTGGTATATATGACATAAGGTTCTTGTTTGATTCGAAGCTTAAATTAATAAAAAACACGATGCGATAAAATACAGAGGTATAGTATTAGTTTAAAGTTAATCTGAAATAATCTCCCTCAAATCTATAGACAACTCCCTCAATGAAGCTTTGACTTACAGCTTGATTATCTGCTCTTTTAATTCCTCAGTTTCTAACAGTTAAACAACTTCACAGTTCGACAGTTTAGCAGTTTAGCAGTTCATTAATATGAAGTTTACTATTCTGCTTCCAATAAAAAACGAAGCATTTCGATGTGATGGTATACCGATTTGCCTTTCTGTCCTTTAGGCTCAATCACAGCTTGATTCTTTTCGTCAACTTTTGCCCATTCACCTCCATTTACAGCATCTGTAAAGGTTGCGAAGTAAAAATCCTTTAGCTGCTGATACTCCTCAGTAAATTCTTCTTTTAAGAACGATAAGGCTATTAAGGCCTCACAATGCTGCCACCACGATTTATTTCTGTACAATACCTCTCCTGTTTGAGGATTAATTGCTTCATAGAATCCCTGCGAAACGGCATTGTTCACCCAAATATTTTTTTCTAAGGTGGCTTTGACAATAGCTTTACCTAACTCGTTATAATCAGAACGTTCCTGCTCACTTAAGAAAGACCAGTTAGCGCTACGCAGCATAAGTGCTGCAAACTGGAAATTATGTCCTGGAGAAACCATATCACCATCACTATAAACAGCCTGCCAGTTGTCGTCAAAACGTGTGTTAACCCATTGTAACGAATCGTTCCAGACACATTGATAAGCTATAGCCAAGTGCTCTTTAATAATACTTTCGTATTGTTCCCTGTTTTCAATATCGGCCAGCCACAAATTACCCATTAATGCCGTGATCGGATACATCAGCGACTGAATGGTTTTAGAGCCACTCACCTGACCTTTTTCGGCGTCGTATAATCCATAGAACCCACCATTGATCGTATCCTGAAAACGTTCAATAAAAGCGCTGTTTAATTGATGAATCTGATTGAGCAGGATTTCATTCTCTGTTTGTCTGTACAGCTCTGTTAATCCACAAGCTCCATAAGCCTGCTGCCATATGTCGAAAACGTTCTGCTCTTTCGCTTCTCCTTCTCCAATTGATGGTATGTAATACAAACCATCTTTATCTTCTCCAATCATATGCCTGAGCTGAAATGCTGCAGCTTGTTCTGCCCTTGTTCCATAGTCAGGGTTCACTTCTGATGCATACGCCAGGCCGTAAATCATGCGACTTAAGGCCACAGTATGAATGCGTTCAGATTCGACATGCCCCAAATGATTAACTTCTGAATAATAAAAGCCCTCCTCTTCATGGTAAGCCTTGTCAAAAAAACGAACCGATTGCTCAATAGACGCATTATAATACGCCTGTTTGTTTTGGGGAGCCTGCTGACAAGCCACCAGCGCAAAGAAGATTAAAACAAGTAAGGTATTGTGCATGATGATGTATTTAAGAAATAGTATAACCTGTTATACAAAGATCTGATTATTCACAGTATCTCATTCATTCAAGTAATATAAGGAATGGATTTATTATCCATACCTACTGATAATCAATGCACAATGATTACAAATAAAATACAATGGTCTTACTGCAAACGATTACGGTGTTGGTTAACAGCTATAGAAAAAAGGCTTAAAACCACCTCCATCTCTTTGGCCGGGGTACTCCTTTGTCACGAGCTTAGCCCATATCTATCTGGGACAACTTGCAAATTTCTATAAATGGTAATTGACATCTTTTGAACACCAGGGATGATGTCATTTGAGCGCTTGATTTAACTCAACAAAAGGCTAAGGGTGTAAGGCTATATAAATACCATTTTTAAAGGTATACGCCTTCACCGCTTACTTTTTGATAGATAGGCGTGTCTTTGAGTTGTTTGTGCCAGTCTACTTTTGAGTAGATATAAAGTGATATTGACTGGCCCGACATTAATTCAACCTGATATTTGGCATCCAGATATTGTTGCTCTAAACGGAAATCAACTTTTTCGTTCGACAATACATATATTTGAATATCCTCGTGCATACCAGTTCCTTGTGGAAACAGAAGAATCACTTCTGCATACGGATCAAGGCCCTGCACATGCTCCTTCACTAATTCCGAAATATCACCGCTTAGTTTATTCATGCCGCAAAAATACGATTTAACTACATTGCTAAGACAAATAAAAGTGATAAAACACGTGTTTTACAGCATGAGTATTTACACATATTTTGTAACCCACTCTATTCCATTATATATACACGTTTAACACGCCGACTGATACTGGTCAAAATTTCATAGGGTATTGTCTCTAGCTTTTGTGCCAGCTCATGAATGGTTAATTGCGGACCAAATATTTCCACTTTATCACCGGTTTTAACATTAATATCTGTCACATCAACCATACACATATCCATGCAAATATTACCAACCAGGCGGGCCGGTTTGCCATTAATAATCACGTGGCCGACACCATTACTTAAACGCCGGTTATAACCATCAGCATAGCCAATAGGAATAACTGCTATCTGCATATCTTTATCCGATTTTCCCTTGCGACTATAGCCAACTGTTTCGCCTGCCTTTATCATTTTTAGTTGTGACACATAGGAATTAAGCGTGTTAACCTGTTGAAGGCTTTGATTGCCGACAGATGAAACACCATACATTCCAATACCCAGGCGCACCATATCCAACTGGGCATTGGGAAACCGTTCAATACCTGCCGAGTTGAGTATATGACGAATAAAGGAGTAGCCCAAGCCATCTTCAAGCTCCAGGCAACATGACTTAAACCGGTCAATCTGCTGCTGTGTGAAACCATCGTGAATAGCATCATCACTGCCGGCCAGATGCGAAAAAACACTGCTTACATATACCGATGACTGCTTGCTGATGCGTTCAATTAAAGCATTCAATTCATCCGGTAAGAAACCCAGGCGATTCATACCGGTATCCACTTTTATGTGTACCGGCACCCGGCTCAATCCCTGACGTTGCACAGCCGATAGAAAAGCTTCAAGCACCTCAAAACTATAAATCTCAGGTTCCAGCTCATATTCAAGCATTATTGGAAAACTGCTTAACTCAGGATTCATAACGATGATTGGCAGCTTAATGCCTGCCTTTCGTAACTCTATACCTTCATCGGCAAAAGCCACGCCCAGGTAATCCACTTTTTGATGAGACAGTAAATTGGCAATCTCAAAAGAACCTGTACCATATGAGAAAGCTTTAACCATAGCCAGCAACTTAGTTCCTTTCTTTAATTGCGAACGAAAATACTTTACATTTTCTGCCAGGGCGTTCAGGTTTATCTCAAGAACAGTTTTATGCCGACGCTGTTCCAGCATGGCGGAAATGCGCTCAAAGGCAAAATGACGTGCTCCCTTAAGCAATATGGCTTCATCTTTAAATAAATTAAGATCGGCCATTTGTAAAAAATCACTGGTGCTTTGATAGGCATTGACACCATTCATCGCATCGTATAAATAATGACCAATACCAATAAGTTTGGTAATACCCTTTTCGCCAGCAAGTTTTTGTATTCTGGAATACAACAAGGCAGCATCCATCCCGCTTTGCTGAATATCTGATAAGATCAGTGTTTTTGACAGACCGCGCTTCGCTCCCATCTGATTCAAAAAATCAAGCGCCAGCTCCAGTGAGGTTAAGTCGGCACTGTATCCATCATCAATTAAAAGACAATTATTAATAGCTTCCTTTTGTTCCAGGCGCATGGCTATTGGAGATAACTGCTGCAACTCTTTTTGCAATACTTCAATTGTTATACCAAGGCTTAAGGCACACAATGCTACCAATAACGAGTTTTCGACTGATACAGCGTCCTGAAATGGCAGCTCCAATATAAATGATTGCTCTTGCCATTTAAGGCTTAGGGTGGTTCCTCCTTTTGTAAAATCCGGTTTTTCAACCTGCAGGTCATTGACCGCATTATTACCCGCACTTAGCAGCTTCTTTTCAGGGTATTTCTTTTTTATTGCCTTTTGAATCAAGGCATCATCTCCATTATAAAAAATAGTATGAGCAGACCCAAATAGTTTGAGTTTTTCATCCAGCTTTTGCTCTGTATTTTTAAAGTTCTCCTGATGTGCCTGTCCTATATTAGTTAATATACCATAATCGGGTCGAATGCAGGCTGCTATCTTGTCCATCTCGTGCGGCATTGAAATACCTGCTTCGATTAAGGCATAATCAATATCATTTGCCAACATCCATATGGACAGGGGTACACCAATCTGACTATTAAAGCTTCGTGGTGAACGACCTATTTTATAAGTACTTTCCAGTACCCTTGTCAGCCACTCTTTTATAATGGTTTTACCGTTACTTCCGGTAATCCCGATAAATGGAATTGAAAATAGCTGACGTATATGTGCGCCTATTAATTGCAGACACTCAACAGAATCTGAACACTCTATAAAGGAGGCATCAGGGTACAAGTTATAATCAATGGCCGCATTGGCTTCAACTATAAAAATACGCATCCCTTTTTCGTACAACTCAGGAATAAACGCATGCCCGTTGTTACTTGGACTTTTGATCGCAACAAACAGGGTATGTTCAGGGCTAAATGGCTTCCGGCTGTCGTAAACAATCTTATCGACCAATTGCTCAGAATCACCAATAACCCTGGCATTACTCCAGCGGGCCAATTGTACAAGTGAGTAGGACATATTATGAATTGGCTTTTATAAAACAGCAGCGACACAATGGTTCGTAATCTCCTTTCTCACCTAAAACAACCAACTTCTCCTCATCGGATAAGCGGTGAGAGAATTGAGCTAAATCACCACATCGCATGCAGATAGCATGTACTTTGGTTACATATTCAGCTGTAGCCAGTAATGATGGAATAGGTCCGAATGGTTTACCCTTAAAATCCATATCCAGCCCGGCAACAATAACCCGGATCCCTTGATTAGCCAATTGATGACACACATCTGCCAATCCGTTATCAAAAAACTGTGCCTCATCTATACCTACCACATTAACATTACCACTTAGCAGCATAATATTACCTGATGACTCAACAGGTGTAGAACGAATGGCATTGGAATCATGTGACACCACCTCATCATCGCTGTACCGAACATCTACCATGGGTTTAAAAATCTCCACCTTCTGGCGGGCTATTTTAGCACGTTTTAAGCGTCGAAGCAGTTCTTCGGTTTTACCCGAAAACATAGAACCTACAATTACCTCAATCCATCCTTTTTGTGACTCTCTATTGGCCTTATTTTCAAGAAACATTTAGTGTATCCGGTTTATTTAATTGCAATCGTTACCTTTGTATAGTCTATAAAAGCCACATTATTACTATGGAAAAAGAAGCTCTCATCGATATTATCCTTAATGATATAAAGGAAGTTCATGCATTGGTTAACACCTTTAAAGGTAAGCAGGAACTTAACGTAGCTTTTATCAACTTAACTCGCACTAAAATAGCAAACATTAACGAGGAGTTAAGCTTATTGGAGCAACTTAATGTGAAAAAAGTATCAACAGATACCAGTGAATCATCATTAACTTCGACAGTCACAGCAGCTTCTGTTCAGGATGATATCACAGCCATTGCAGAGTCATCAAGTCGCTTTGCTGAAGGTGAATCAAACATTAATGGGAAAAATGAAACCATTGAATCCAAGGCAACTGAGTTGACAACAAGCACTCTCGAAGGTAACGCTAAGCACTCTGACAGTGATTCGAAGGCATTTACAGGAGATACAAAGGCAGTCGCAGGCATTACAAAGCCTTCTCACACTGATTCAATGGCAGTCGCTGATGATACAAAGCACTCCGACAGTGAATCAATGACAGGTGAAAGTGGTGCAAAGCCTGTTAAACCTGAATCAAAGTCAGTTGCAGAAGATACAGAACATATTAAAACTGACTCGCTGACAGCAGAACGTGCAACAAAGCCTGCTGACACTGAATCAATGACAGTTACAAGCAATACAAAGCATTCTGCCAATGAAACATCTGCTTCTGTAACAGATTCGGGACAACCTGAAACGGAAAATCCCAAAGCGAATACATTACCCGAAAATGGTCAAAAAAGGAGTTTCAGACATCAGAGCGTATCGAAAAATGAAAACAGAAAGTCGGTACTTGGTGAAGTGATTAATCAGGAAACATCATCAGTTAATGATAAACT
>JAKSBD010000105.1 GCA_022361295.1 Bacteroidales bacterium | reverse complement strand
AGGCACATGTCTGGTTTTTCTCTTTTTTAACTTATTTAAGTTCTTACTGCTATGGCCAAGGGGATTTTGAAGGTCAAAAATATGCAATAGAAATTGGAGTTGATTATTGGAGTTCACAGTGCTATGGAGCAGATGCCTCTTATTATTACAATTGGGGAGTTGGCTCATTTAGTGAGTTTATCAACCACTACGAGGCTCCTCTTATTAGCAAGGTAGTTGGTTCAGATCATCGCGCGTTAACATTCAGTGCCAGTATTGGCTGTATGGACAGAGATCCCAGGAATGCATGTGATGATGCAAGGGTTAATGTATACCTGGCCAATGGTGTGCACTATTCCCAGGTTGAATATAAAGACGGCTGTATCTATGTTTCAGATGGAGGCGGCATGGATGAAAACCCGGACGGAACATCCAATGGGGGCAGTGCCTTTGCAATTGTAACACCTTTACTGACGCTTGACTTTGTTGATAATTCCGAGACAATTGTGTGTGTTGATACAGATTTACCAGTGGGTTCTCGTGATGGAATTAAAGTAAAGGTATCAACGCTGGATCCGGATTGGAAATTAGGTGCTTCCACAAAAGATTCATCTAAATATTACCATGCAGCTATTGAATATGCATTAGCTTCAACCACCAACGATGATCATGATAATTGGTTTACAGCAGCGAGTGCATTATATCCGGGTACACATACCATAAGAGGAATTGGAGAGAATCATCCTGAATTTCTGGGCAAGGAACTAAAATTTAGGATCAGGCAATCCTTTAACCGAATTGTAGATTCGCCGTTAAATTACTACTCATCGAAAACAATACAAGGGATATTCTACCTCGAAAAACCTAGCTTCACCGTCAGTTTTGATAAGCCAATTTGTTACTATGATGAAACATCAATTACGATTAATAATTTACCATATAGTGAATCACCTGCTACTCTAAGAGTTGATATTAAAGAACTGGCTACAACTCCAGATTCAGCCGACCACAAACATTCTAAAGTGATAGACGGAGTAGAGTACTATTGGAATGATGCTGTAACCAAAATATTTGACATCCCTCAGGGAAATACTTCTGTGACCGTCAACTCTGATGCTTCATTTAGTTTTAAAAATGGTATTTATGCAGTACAGGCAATCTTTTACGATGGTTCTCAAAATAGCTTATGCTCAAAGGAGGTGGTTGAATCGATATACACTGCTCCGTTAATACTTAATCTCAATGAACCCCCAGCTATCGGCTCAAGTTCAAATAATATCGGAACTCATGGAGGAACCTGTCAGTTAAGTGGAAGTGTTGAGGGAGAACAAGGCAGTTATTCGCTTAAATATGAAAAAAATGGGGGAAGTGAAACCTCGTTTAACTTTGATGCCACTAACTTTTCTGCAGGCACATACAATTTTTGGGTAACTGATTCAAAGGGCTGTAAAAGTGCTGTTATTGAGAATGTAGAACTGACAGAACCGGAGCCACTTGATGTAACAGTGACTCCAATGCACCCTGATTGTCACGCCTCTAATACATCTAGTCCAAACAAAGAAACGGGGCAAATAGGTGTTACAATTAATAAGGGAGGAATTGACAAATACAAAGCTGTTCTATATGATAACAATAATATTGAGCTGGAATCAATAAGCGATATTAGTAAGAGTAGTCAGAGGTTTTTTACAAAGCGTTTATCACCTGGCAATTACAAGGTAAAAGTATTCAATTATAATACTTATCAGGCATTCGATGCATCTCAGGCAATAAATTCACCTGCCTTATTAAAAATTGATAATGTTTCAATTAAAGATATAACATGTATAGGTGCTTCAAATGGGGAAGCTACTATTACAGCATCTGGAGGAACGCCCGCTTATACGTTTGGCAAAAGCGCCGGAGATATTAATGATGATAATATTGTAAGTGCACTTTCGCCTAACGACCATATTTTTTATGTGAAAGATAACAATGACTGCATAGCGAAAAGTACTCCCGAAACCGTATCCGAACCAGGCAGCAAGCTAACAATAACGCCCAATAACATGCAGGCAGCGACCTGCGACAGAGAAGATGGTTCCGTGCTTTTTGATATAACCGGTGGCTGGGCAAATGATTATCCTTATGAAATTACAATTAATACAATTCCTGAAAAAAAGATAACCCTTAATGCAGGTAAAATAGTTGGTGTTAAGGCAACCGGTTTATCAGAAGGAACTTATGAAGTTAAAGTAAGTAATAAGAGTGGTTGTATTGCTACAAATACATTTAAAATACCCAAGGCCAACCCACTTACATTAACAGCCAGTGCAGGTAGTTTACCCAATTGTACAGCGAATGATGATGGCTCAATAGTCTTAACCATCGGTGGTGGCTCCGGTTCATCATCAGCAACATATGAGCTTGATAATCCTGCTGTTACTTTCAATACGATTACAAAAACCATCGGTAATTTAAGAGCTGGGGTCTATAATTATACTGTTACAGATGAAAGGGGCTGTACAGCATCAAGTGGCAATTTCCATTTAAATGTTAGGCCTGATCCAATTGCCTTTAATGGTGACCCCACTATTGATAATGCCTCTTGTTCAGAAATTGTCAAAGGTGATGGTCGGATCATTGCCAATGCAACAGGAGGTAAAGGAGCTATTACGTATGGCCTTTCTAATGGTCAGACGAATATGACCGGTACATTTGAAGGTTTAAAACCAGATACTTATAAACTGATCGTAACAGATGAAGCGAATTGTTCGCAAGATGTAGAACTTACAGTAGGGACTTCACCTGTTCACCCCATCAATATGTCACTGGTTTCCTCTACGGACAAGTACTGCGACAATGGAAAAATGGGTGAAATTGTAGTGTCAGGTTCATATACGGGTCATCCGGCAAATACCTTGACCTATTCCATATCACCGGGAGCAAACGAGAAGAACTACACGTCATTACCCGTTTCTTTTAATGGATTAGATGCGGGCACCTATACCGTGAAATTAACAGATAGCAGAGGGTGTTCCCAATCCATATTGAAGACCATTAATAATAAAAACTATACCCCTCAGGTTGATGTTAAAACATTGACTGACCTGGCTTGCTCTACTGCCCAAAATGGTGTTTTAGAGGTCAAGGTAACTGATTATACAGGTGATGATGATGCCGGTCAGGCTTTCACTTATTCATTCAAGGATACTGAAGGTAATGAACTGCTGCCGTCTGCATCAACATCATTAGTTCAAAATTATAGCTATTTGACTAATCAGGCCTATAGTTTAACCGTAACTGATGCATTTAATTGTGAATACATTGCCACAAATATTAAGGTTGATTTATTACCTGACGCCGTCAAACTAACAACTCCAATCACCACCCAACCAACCTGCCAGACAGCTTCAAACGGAAGCATCGAGGTATCGGCCGGTGGTGGTGTTGCTTTACCGGGGGGTGAATACGTTTTCTATTTGATTGATAACACCGATGCCGCCAATAACCAGAGTATCACCGGGACAAGTGCCACCTTCAAAGGCTTATACCCCGATCACGATTACACCATTGGTGTTAAAGATGCTGAGGATTGTGCCGATGAGAAAAACCTTGGTATGCCCGGTCATTTAGACCTTATAAGTATCAGCGATCCTCATACAAGGGCCCCGCTGTGCTATCAGGATGAGAATGGAAAAATCGCCCTTACCATCGCTAATACATACGAAACAAGGGTTAACTATAGCTATGAGCTGTTTAAGGCCGATGCCGATGGCAATTATCAGAACATTCAAAGCTATACCAGCAAAACAGAGGAGTATAACGGCCTTGGTGATGGACGCTATATGATAAAGGTGAGCGGCGATGATAATTGCAGCATATCATACCCTGGCATTGATATTATTGAACCTCAGAAAATTGTAGTTGACAACCGTCAATACGCCTGCATCTCTACCAACGGACAATCAACAGGGTGGTTCAGTATCGATTTTAAACTGGGTAGCCTGCACTACGATGTGGAGTGGATACTGCCCGACGGTTCTAAAGAAAGTTTAGCGCTTAACCTGCCCGATGTTGGCAGTACCTATGAGTTTAAGCGGGAGAATCTTGGGCCGGGTGAATATACCTTCCGCCTCAAAGACCGGAACAATTGTGATTACTTTGACACTGGCATATGGTATGAAACAAGCGTTATCATTACCCAGCCTGAGCCTTTAGAAATCAGCTTTAGCAAGGTTGACGAAAGCTGTGCCGACTATGATGATGGTCAAATTACCGTTTCAGCTACGGGTGGCTGGTTATGCCCGACCGTAGAGCACACCGATTGCCGTAACCCGGCTCATGCCAATTGCCCCGACTGGGTGGATTACACCTGTGGCACTCAGGATTATGTATATGCCATTGACGGTGGTGACTGGCAGTGTTCGAACCTGTTCACCGGTCTGTCGCCCGCCACTTATTCAATCAGTGTAATGGATAAAGCAGGCAATATTACCACCACATCCCTTGAAATACTGGCCCGGCCTAAGCTCACCATTCAGCCCATTGACGCATTCCCGGCTTCTTGTCCGGGTTACAACAATGGACGCATAGTTGCTGCCATAGAGAATGGCGTGTTTATCACCGACCATCTGGATTATACTATTCGCGAAAAATTAAATGGAGAACTGGTAATTGCCAAGGAAGACGACAGGAATTATCATTTTGGTCAGTTATCAGCCGGCACTTACACCCTTCAGGTAACAGATTTAAATGGATGTGTAGATGAGCAGGACTTTACTATCGCTGAGCCGGAAGCACCTGAAATAACCATTAACCATAACTATATCCGCCAAAAAGGTGAGGCCACCGGAGAGATTGACGTGGAAGTCATCAAAGGAAACGGTGTGTTTAACTACCAGTGGTATAAAGATGCGGAAGCAGTGGCTTTTGATCAGGGACAATCCATCAAAGACATTACACTGCGCGATTTACTGGCAGGTACCTACACCCTTAAGGTGCAGGATACGGCCCTTTGCGTGTATGAAGCCGGCGACTGGATGGAACGACAGGTGCTGATGCGTGAGCCTCAACTGCCGCTGTCATTCAAGGTGGTTGAGAACACACCTGTTTCGTGTAACGGCCTGTCTGACGGGGTACTGGAGGTAAGTCCAATCGGTGGCTGGGGCGATTATACCTTTGCCATCAATGCTGAACCGGAACAGAAAAGTCCGCGCTATGAAGACAGACCGGCTGCTAATTATACCATTACCGTTACCGACAGCGCCGGCATTAGCTGGCAGCAGCAGATCGACTTATTGGAACCGGATGTGCTGACGGCCAGCCTGAAAAACAAGGAGGATATCAGGTGCTTCGAAGGCAGTGATGGCAGCATTGAGCTGGATATCAAGGGCGGTAACCTGGCCTACCAGGTATCGGTTGACAATACCCAATGGCTCGATGGCACAAAGGTACCGGATTTACCAATTGGCACATACACTGTTTTTGTGCAGGACCCCAAAAACTGTCTGACACAGGTGGATAACATCACCTTAAGCCAGCCCGCAAAAATTGAGTTACTGGATTCAACAATCATTAAATCCCGTTGCTCCAATAACGAAGGACAAATATTCTCGTCCTATAAGGGAGGAGTAGGTAACTATACCTACAAATGGCAAAAAGGCATTGGCGACGATATTGTTGAATTACCATATGTA
This sequence comes from Bacteroidales bacterium, assembly GCA_022361295.1. Lineage (GTDB taxonomy): Bacteria > Bacteroidota > Bacteroidia > Bacteroidales > Marinilabiliaceae > Carboxylicivirga. The sequence goes on along the minus strand of JAKSBD010000105.1, from coordinate 2,781 downwards.
ACGGCCGATATAAGCGACCTGTATTCAGGTTTATATACCGTAGAGGTGCGCGATGAACACGATTGCCCGATGTCATTCAATTTCCCGCTTGGTGATATCACCGACCTGGCCATTGAATCCATTGATGTAACAGATGTAAGTTGCTGGGACTATGCCGATGGTCAGGCGCAGGCAAGCGTTGTTCTTGGTAATCCGGCTTATACCTATACCTGGTCACAGGAAATTACCTCATATGACCAGGATAAGGCATGGGGCATGAAAACAGGCACCTATTACCTGATGGTAACCGACGAGAAAAACTGTAATGCCGTGAAAGAGTTCACGGTAGGCACACCCGATAGCCTGTATTTTGATATTGTTGATATGGAGCATCCCCTTTGCCTGGGTGGTGTGCAAGGACACATAGAGATACAGGGAACGGGCGGAACCCCGGCTTATCAATACAGCTGGAGCACCGGCTCTGAAGGCAGTCAGCTCAGCAATGTGGTGCCGGGTGAATATGTGCTGGGCATCAGCGATGCGCATAACTGTTACTCCCAATTTACCATACCATTCGATTACCAACGCACCGTTGTGCCATATGTTGGTAAAGATACCCTGATCTGTCATTACGATGAGTTGCCACTTAACGGCGGTGACTATGCGCAATTTAAATGGACATCCATAAACGGTTATAAGGCTAAGAAACAGCAGGTGGTGTTAACAGAACCGGATACCTACTTCCTGGAAGTAAGGGACAATGACCAGTGCTTAGGTTTTGATACCATAACACTGGATGTCAGCTACCTGCAAATAGCTAACCTGAGTGTTAAAGATGTGACGTGTAACAACTTTGCCGATGGTGGAGCACAAGTGGAAGTAAGTCCTTCCGCCTGGGCACATACCATTCAGTGGACAGATGGCTCGGCTGATAATTCATGGCTGAACCTGAGTGGCGGCGACTACTTCGTAAAGGTATACGATGCATATGGTTGTGAAGATACCCGCGACTTCACTGTTTATGAGCCCGATGCCCTCGCTGTCAATGTGAATAAACTGATGCTGCCTCTGTGCTATGGTGTGCCCGACGGGCGCATTGAGCTGGAAGCCATCGGAGGCGTTGGCAACTACCGCTACGAATGGTTGCACGATGCAACCAAAGCAAGCATTACAAAACTGGATACCGGCACCTACGTGGTGGACGTATACGACGACAATAACTGTCACCTGCGCCAAAGCTATGAGATGGAGTATGTACGTACCATCTACCCTCAGTTGGGTGAGGACCTGACGGTGTGCGAAGGCAATAATGCCAAGCTATACCCCGGCGAATTCTTCAATTACCAGTGGTATCAAAACGATGTGGAAGTGGGTAATGACACAGCCTTAATCGTCTCGCAGGCCGACACCTATTGGGTCGAAGTACGGGACGAAAGCAAATGTATCGGTCGCGATACAATGAGCCTGAGCACCTATGCCACCGAAGTGACACCCGAATTCCTGACGGCCACAAGCGTGGCAGCCGGCGATACGCTGATTATCGTTGAGGTGACACAACCCAAGCCACAGCATATCGCTTGGTCCTTTACCGGCGAATACCAGGTGGTTGAGCAGGGCGATTACTTCTGTAAGGTCATCTTCACAGAGCAGGGCATGCGCGAGGTAACCCTTAATGCACACACCAGCGACTGCTTTGCCCAGGCACGAAAAACCATACTGGTAACACCGCCGGGAACAGGCAGCTCAGAGGATGAAGAAATGGCCGATACAGCCTATCAGAACCTGTTAAAACTGGGAGTAACACCAAATCCAACAGATGGCTTCTTTACAGTTAGTATTGAACTGAGCGAAAAAGCACCTGTGAATATCTACCTGGTGTCACTGGGCTCCGGAAAGATACTTGAACAGCGCGACCGCCAGGGAATGGATATCTACAGCGAAACATACAACCTCAGCATACCCGGTGTATATGTAGTGGTGGTAGAATCCAATGGCGAAAAGAGAGTAGGAAAAGTGATCGTGAAATAGAAGAGAGAGGAGAGAAGTGAGTAAAAAATAACCGCAGAGGCGCAAAGGTCGGAATGATTAAGAATTAAGTATTCTTAATTATTTCAGCAGAAGTAAAGTTCACGTCAACGTCCCCGCAAGGACGCAGATGTTGAAAAAAAGAAACCGCGCCTTTACGGTAAATATTAAATACATTATGAATAAACAAGAATATAACGAACTGTCATCGCAAATACTGGATGCTGCCATTTTGGTACATCGAGAGATGGGCCCTGGACTTTTGGAGAGTGTCTATGAAGTATGTCTTCAAAAGGAATTGGAATTAAGAGGTATTAAGGTGGCATCTCAAGTTCGTTTACCCCTATTCTATCGAGGTATAGAATTAGATAAGGAATTCAGGATTGACCTACTGGTTGAAAATGAAATTTTTATTGAATTAAAAGCTGTAGAAGTGCTATTGCCCGTGCATGAAGCACAAATTATTTCTTACCTCAAACTGGCCAATAAATCATTAGGCTTTTTAATCAATTTTAATGAGCGCCTACTTAAGCATGGCTTTAAACGGTTTGTTAATGAGTTTTAATAAAAAAAATAAACTAACCGCAGAGGCACTAAGGCGCGGAGATGTTTTTAAAAGAAAACTAACTGCTTGGTCGCTAAGACGCAGAGAAATATTTTTTGTTCCCTTTGCGTCTCCGCGTCTCTGCGGTGATCGTTTTGCTAAGTTGCTAAGATATAGAGGCGTTTTTATAAAAAGACTAACCGCTAAGGCGCTAAGACGCAGAGAAATATTTT
>JAKSBD010000106.1 GCA_022361295.1 Bacteroidales bacterium | reverse complement strand
TCTCCTGTAGCCGGATTACAAATCCACGCTAGCACTTCGGGAACAGCTTAGTTGCTCTTGTTTTCATATGAAAATGGGAAAAGAAGGTGATTAGTCTTTGATGCAGCGAATAGAATGTCTAAAACTTTTATGCGCATCTATTATATCTACTCCTGCTCTATAGCTATCAATCAATCTAGTCCTACCAAGGGTAGCGCTAACATTTGCACTCGTCCACCAATAAACTTCATCAAAAACTACTCCATCATAAAACTTACCCCTCTTATTTGGCACTGCAGTAAAACCAACAACATTCATTAACTCAGAATAAGTTCTATCTGCGGGAGTGTAAGGTCCTTCTGTCTCTAATTCATCCCAATTAGAGGAAGATAAAGCTTTAGCAACATTAGGATCACCTTGAGAATTCTTTTCTTCTCCCGCAAAGTAGTTTTGTTCAATTAAATAATCAGTTAGTATTGTCCATTCTGCACTGCTTGGTACATGCCATCCTGATGGACATAATTTGCCTGTTTCTACCACATACCAGTTGTAAGTTCCACCAAGTACTTCATCAAACTTGTTACTTGCTTCATAATTTGGCCATTCATACATTGGAATATCATTATCACTTCCATCATACAATGTTATCTCTGTCCCATCATTATACTTAGTCGTAGCTAAATTCTCAGCCATCCAAACCTGCTCACCAATCTGCACTGTATGGTATTTATTGCCCTCAACATCTCTTACATATCCAGCTGATTCTGACACGTGAACAGTGACCGATTTAGTAACGGTATTGTAATTGTCGGTATCGGCAGGTACAAACTGCGCTTGTAACTCTCTTTTGCCGGGCGACAATACCGTAGCACCTGCCACAATGCCGATGTAATTCATTGTACCTTCCATATTGGCTGTGGCATTTAATTGTTTTTCAGTTAATGGCTGGGGATCTCCCATGTAGAAAAACATATCCATGGGCTGCTCCCAGGTAATTACCGGATCTTGTTTTAGCACATTAATCAGAACCGTCTTGCTGACAGGCTGATACCTTTCAGTATCTTCAGGTACAAATTCCACCATTAGTTCCTGTTCATTGCCGGCAAATAGCAAGGTTCCCAGTTCAGGTGTGTAGGTAAATGTGCCTGCAATATTGGCGGTGGCATTTAATTCTGTTTCGCTCAAGGCAGTCTCATAAACAATGTCGGCAGGTTTTTCCCAAATGATTTCAGGCTCGGCCGGCAACACATTAATAAGGACTGATGCTGTGGCTTCCTTATAACTTCCTTTATCTTCTGGTGTAAATCGCACACTCAGTTCCTGCTCTGCACCAACTTCCATTACAGTACCAGCTTTAGGCGTATAATAAAACTGACCTTCCACGCTGGCTGTAGCATTCAATTGGGTTTCATCAAGCGCAATCCCATAATCAATATCTGCCGGATTGTTCCAGGTGATAGTAGGGTTACTTTTCTCATCCTTTTCACAACTTAAAACAATAAGCGCCATCAGGGCCATTGTTATACTCTTCATCACTAGCGTCTTCATTTTCATCATATTCTGTTTTTATTTTATATTTTTTTTCTATTCCTCTTCTCTCATCATTCGATTTGATTCCGGATCAGTACAACGCCTACAGGTCTGTCGACGCTGTCGGGTTTTGCATTTCCAATCTTTATTCTCTCACTTCTTAGCGCTCATCGCTCTCATCCGTCATCCGTCTTTAAAAACCACCTCCCCTCTCCTTCGTCGAGGTACTCCTCTTTTAAAAGGTGGAGAGCTGATTCCCATGATGCATAGCTTATATGCGTTTATTAAACTTCTCCTGTAGCCGGATTACAAATCCACGCTAGCACTTCGGGAACAGCTTAGTTGCTCTTGTTTTCATATGAAAATGGGAAAAGAAGGTGATTAGTCTTTGATGCATCTAACTGATGATTTTCCAATACTATCAGTAACTCTTTCTTTTAGAAATCCACTCCACCCGTATATTTCTCTGGTTATATTGGTGCTATGTTTATGAGCCCAAGGAGTTGATGACCACCATTCAGTATTTTCTACCATAATTCTATCACCATCAATAATTTCAGTATGAGCTAATACAGGTACAGCTGTAAATCCAGATTTATTTATTAACTCAGTGAACTTAGTGTTAGCTGGCGCGTATTCATCCATAGTCTCCAGCTGAAGCCATGTTGAAGAAGATATTGCTTTGTTTATATTAGGAAGCCCTTCTTCATTATACTCTATTGCTCCACAATAACCATTCTTAACTAAAAATTCTGTTAAAATTTTCCATTCTTCATCAGATGGAATATGCCAGCCTGATGGACAAAGTTTTTCTGATTCTACAGCTTTCCAATCGTATATGGCTCCCACTGCATCTTTGTACCTTTCGTCATCATAATAAAAAGTATAATCATAGGACGGTGTTGGCTTTGTAAATTCATTAAAAACTAATTCTGTTCCGTCATTTAGTTTTGTCACTTTTAAATTCTCAGCCATCCAAACCTGCTCACCAATCTGCACTGTATGGTATTTATTGCCCTCAACATCTGTTACATATCCCGCTGATTCTGACACGTGAACAGTGACCGATTTAGTAACGGTATTGTAATTGTCGGTATCGACTGGTACGAACTCAACCTGTAATTCTCTTTTACCGGGTGACAATACCGTAGCACCTGCCACAATGCCGATGTAAGTCAGTTCACCTTCAATATTAACAGTCGCATTTAACTGTTTATCAGTTAATGGTTGGGGATCTCCCATATAGAAAAACATATCCATGGGCTGCTCCCAGGTAATTACCGGATCTTGTTTTAGCACATTAATCAGAACCGTCTTGCTGACAGGCTGATACTTCTCGGTATCTTCTGGTACAAATTCCACTTTAAGTTCCTGGTCATTGCCGGCAAATAGCAGAGTACCCAGATCAGGTGTATAGGTAAAGGTTCCCGCAACATGAACCATTGCATTTAATTCTG
>JAKSBD010000621.1 GCA_022361295.1 Bacteroidales bacterium | reverse complement strand
TTGTATAAGCCATATTACAAATGCATGAACCACTGGTTGAAACACCTAGCACAAAACTCTGATTTTGGGACAGATTATCTGTTACGAGTTACAAAAACCTGGATCTTTTGGCAGGAAATAGTTATTACCAAAGAGATAAAAATTAACAATTCACGACCAACGCCCTATTCTCAGGTATACCTACTTTACAGGTTACACGAAACTGATGCCTATACTGCAAACAAATTAATTGAAGAATTAAAAACAGGAAGGCTTAAAACCAAAAAGATCAAACAGCATTTACAAGCCGCCACAATTGTCAAAAAGGCTATTAAGAGCCTAAGTCTCAAAGGAAAAATAAAAAATCTTGAATCCGATCCTACAATATGAAACCCATTTGTCACTTTGTATTCATTAAATTACATACGATTTTGAAAGCATACTTTTCGCAGCTTGCAATTATTCCTGCTTTTATAGGATTTTCGGACACAAAAAGCAGGAGCAGGGACATCTTGAAAAGAGAAAAGGGAAATTCATAAATTAGAAAGAATGAGTGCGGTGATGCCCTGCGTCCTGATGTAGAAACAAACTATGTCGTCGTTGTTATCTAACTAATAAGGTATAATTGCTTAGTTAGACCTAAATGCTATTTTTTACTTGCCATTATCGATTATTTTAATTTTTAGTTTAAAAAAAGAGCAGGAACATCAGTTAAATCTAAAACACTTAATAGAATTACAAACCTTTAGCCATGGTAATCTCCTGCTCTTAGTCGTGGTTTTATGCTCTTGTATATCAAAGCTCGGTCAACCTCAGACGTTTCAGAAGTTTTTGAACACGTCAAAGTTTGGAAAGAAAAATGGAATCTTTGGTGGGATTTCAACTACTCTTTATACGCATTTTACGTATTTATCAAGCTTTTTTGCAAGAAAAGACTCAAATAAGTATCCTTTTAAATAAGTTTTGACCAAAATAAGTACTTAGAAAGAATAATTGATAGTATTAAAAACCCAAACGAATTTGTTGTATGGTTTCGCTTTCATTGTTTTTGTACTTTTGCAGAATGATGAAGTATTTGATTTTGCAATACCCCGGGCATAACCGTGTGTATTATAATGTGTCAGCTCAACTGGCTGTTTCTGAATTAAGCATTGCTGCCAAACGCTTAAGTGTTGGCTGTCAGAAAATCGACTTTGAAGATGTATGCGGTGTACGCTATATCACCATTACTCTCGATGATGAGTTGAGCCCTGAAGACATTGCTATCCTGTCACGCCTGTCATTTGTGTTTGCAATATTCAATCAGTTTGGCCTGCATGCCGATGATGGCCTTGCTCCTATACCAATGGCTAACTTTCAGTACATTGACAGCAAAATCAGTACTATACAAAAGTATGCCGGCAAAACCAATGAGCTTTTTACCAAAATGATGGTGAATGTAGCCTTATTGGCCAGTGACTTTACCTATGATGACCCTATTCAGTTGCTCGATCCTGTTGCCGGACGTGGTACTACATTAAACGAGGCTACCGTATATGGTTTCAATGCCTTTGGTATAGAGATAGAAAATAAGTCAGTGCATGAAAACCAAATCTTTTTTAAAAAATATCTTCAAAATGAGCGCTATAAATTCACAGTCGATAAGCGCATGGTATTTGGCAAAAACAAAAAAGAAGCCATTTACATGCATGACTTTGAATATAGCAACACTAAAGAAGCCTTTAAAAATAAAGAAGAGCGTAAGCAACTGGGACTTATATGCGGTAATTCGCAAGATGCCGACAAATACTTTAAGAAAAACAATTTTAACCTCATAGTAGGTGATTTACCATATGGTATTGCCCATGGCAACACCGGTGCGAACAAAAGCTCAACAGGCACACGTAATCCATCTGAGCTAATAGCATCGTGTCTGCCATCCTGGAAAGCGGTACTAAAAAAAGGTGGTACCATAGTATTGGCCTGGAACAGCTTTGTTGCTCCAAAACAAAAGCTGGCCGAACTATTTAGAAACCACAGCATGAAAGTGCTGAACAATGGGCCTTACAACGGTTTTGAGCACATGGTGGATAAATCAATTAAACGTGATATTATAGTGGCAAAAAAGGTTTAACAGCATTTATATTGACAAGCGCTGCTCTTACACGTACTTTACCTGTTATCAGATAATAATGTACAAACCTTTTAATACTGCCATTTTGTAACGAGCCATATAAGCCCAATTCGTATTATTAATGACCAAATGGCGCGTTTCAACCCGACTAATTCAGGACATTTAATGGTGGATTAAAACAAACGACGGAGCCATGAAAATTAACAGAAATGCCATTCCAGTGGTTATGGAGGATTCCGGAACAGTGTTACGCTCACAAAAAAATATTGGTAAAATGACAGCCAGCTACAATGAAATGGCTGCAGGTACCGATTTCGCACCTCACCTGAAAGGTTTAAAAAACAATCATTGCCATTGTAGTCATTATGGAACTGTTCTGGAGGGTGCTATACGAATAACTTACGACAATGGGGAGGATGAACAAATTAATGAAGGCGATGTGTTCTTCATTCCTGCTGGTCATACCGCTAAAGTGATGAAAGATTTAAAAATTATCGTTTTCAGCACCATCAAAGAACACAATGAGGTCATTAACCATGTGGTAAAAAGTATAGCTAATGTTAATAACCTGAGTTCGATTTAAATTTCACACCTTAGATTGAGCTAAAAAGCTGATTAACAAGCTATAATTTTGAAGTAATAGTGTACTATTGCGACTAAATTTAATGAAGTTAATCGGCTTTTTAGACAAAGCGAAGAGCAATGCCACTTATAAACAGTAATTTACTTCAAATAAACGATTCGAAATAATCCATTATTACTTCATCCTTTATTTTTGTAAATCACTATCTATAAGCGATCTGAGGTCGAAATTAATTGTCGATCTCAGGTTAATAACCTGAGAAAAATTTAAATCTATCACAGGTTACTTTTTGATCAGTCATTTATGTAAATTGCATAGTGTTAATATTATCCACACTATGCAATTAAACTATATCAACTGGAACCCCAATCCTGAAATTGTCAACCTTTTTGGCATCTCCATCCGCTATTACGGCTTACTGTTTGTAAGCGGTTTAATATTAAGCATAGTTGTATTGCAATATTTATATAAGCGGGAAGGATTACCAAAGTCACACTTAGATAAACTAACCAACTTCGGATTAATTGGAATAATTATCGGTGCCCGCCTGGGTCATTGTTTATTTTACGAACCAGCCTATTATTTGGCGCATCCGCTTGAGATGTTATTACCTATTAAAATACTTGAATCGGGTGGAATTGAACTAACAGGATATAAAGGTTTAGCCAGTCATGGTGGCGCTTTAGGTTTAATAATTGCCTTAATTATCTATTCAAGAGTTACGAAGCACAAATTACTTGATGCACTTGATCTGTTAGCTATTGTAGCAGGTTTAGGTGCAGGTTTTATTCGCCTGGCTAACCTGATGAATTCAGAAATTGTAGGACAACCGAGCAATGTTCCATGGGCCTTTATATTTAAACAAGTAGATATGTTACCCCGTCACCCTGCCCAATTGTACGAGGCACTTTGCTACTTTGCTATTTTTGGACTGATGTTGTTTTTATATCGAACTAACAAAGACAGGCTGAAGAATGGAACAGCCTTTGGATTGGTCCTGACGCTTATTTTTATTACCCGCTTTTTCCTCGAGTTTATAAAAGAACACCAGGTGTCATTCGAAGACAAGCTAATGCTTAACATGGGACAATTACTGAGCATTCCATACATTATTACAGGCTTCGTTTTTATCCTGATTGGCTCGCGTAAATATCATCTTAATAACAAATAAATTATACCATGAAGTACCTACATCTTCTCCTAACCCTTGTAGCTTTTGGTTGTCTGATAAGCTGTTCAAACAGCGATAATCCTCATCCTGCACCAACTGATAAATCACTGACGATATTCTTTGTTAATGATCAGCACGGCCAGATAGATAACTTCCCCAAAATAAAACACATTATTGATACGGAACGACAGACTACCAATGTGATAGTAGCCTGCAGCGGCGATATGTTTTCAGGTAATCCGGTTGTAGACAATGCAGCTGAAGAAGGAGCACCCATGATTGATTTGATGAATCGCATCGGTTTTGATATTTCGGTATTGGGTAATCACGAATTTGATTATGGACAGAATGTATTGAAAAGCAGAATGAACCAGGCCGATTTTGAATGGGTATGCGCCAATGTTGATATGGGGGCCTCCAATATTCCACAACCCAAAGCATATCATACTGTCAGCAAAGGAGATCTAAAAATATGCTTTTTAGGATTAGTTGAAACTTACGGAAAAGATGACTTGATTCCCTCAACTCACCCCAATAAAGTTAAAGGTATAAGTTTTAATAATCATTCGGATATAGTTGGCAAGTATGCTCAGCTTAAAGAGGAAGAAGAATGTGATTTACTGATTGCCTTAACCCATATTGGTTTAAACAGCGATAGAGAACTGGCCAAGCAGCATGTCTTTTTTGATATGATTATTGGAGGACACTCCCATAGTAAAGCCAATGAACTGGTCAATGGCACACCCGTTTTTCAGGCCGGAAGCTATTTAAATCAATTAGGTAAAATCAGTATTACAGTTAAGGATAACAAAGTTGTTGAGTACAGTTTCGATATCATTGAACTTTCGTCGTATAGTGATTATGATACTGACATGCAGCTGATAATTGATGATTACAATAACCTGCCATACCTGAAGGAAATTATTGGCTACTCTCATAATGACCATTACAGACCAGAGGTTGGATGCTTTTATACTGACGCGCTACGTAATTATCTGGATGTTGACGTGTCTTTTCAGAATACAGGAGGTGTGAGAGCAGGGCTATATTCAGGTGATATTACCCGACGAGAGATTTTTGAAATTTCACCTTTTAAAAACGGTGTAATGAAATACGAAATGAGTGTATTGGAAATAAAAAGGTTCCTGGTTGGAAGTAAATCAGGTTTTTATTATTCAGGAATAAGCATTGAGCAAAATGATCAATCCATTGTCATTCGTAACTTAAACGGTAGTGAACTACCTGATGAAACATTACTAACAGTAGGCATTAACGATTTTATTCCGGCTGTACATGATGACTATTTCCCTGAAACAGGCGAACTACAGCCATTAACGGCCGCATACACCTTAATGGCTTATCTTGAGAATGGTGATGGTCAGGTTAATTACCAAAACTGTAATCGCTATTTTAGATATCAATAGTTAAAAAAAACACTCAATCATTTTATGGAATCTTTATCAATAATACATCCCTATACCAACAAATGGAATTTATAATTTAAAACAGAAAGTTATGAAACGAACAACCTACATTAGCCTATTCTTATTATTTATTGCTTTTGCTGTAACAGCTCAAAGTAAAAACGTAATAAAAGTGGAAGGCACCGCCCGCATAAAGGAAGTACCTGAAGAAATAGTTGTATCAGTTGATTTAACCATTAAAGACAGTTTGTACCAGGAGTGTTTTAATAAATCAATGGCATCGCTTAATGCTCTTAAGAAAGTATTTAAAAGTAATGGTATTGATCCCAAGCTGATAAAATCGAAAAATATATCAGTAAATGAAGACTGGCAGTACCACCAGGGTAAACGTTCTAAAGTTGGTTATGTATCAAACATTTCATTGGAACTAAGAAGTCCTTTTACACAGAAGTTTTCCAATGCGCTCTTAAATAGTCTGGACCAGGAAAGTTTGAATATTAATTACCGCATAGGTTTTAGCTTTAGTGAAGAACAAAAAATAAAATTGAGAAAGAAAGCAATTGAGCTAGCTGTTGCTGATGCTAAAGCAAAAGCTGAAACAATTGCAATGGCATCAGGTCTTAAGCTCTCAGGTATTTCAAGTATTAGCTATGGCACTCAAGCGGTTTATCCCAGACCTATGGATCTGGTGATGGAAAATGATTTTGAAGCCACAACAGCTTCAGCTACACGACAGAAATTCTCAGGTGTTGAGCTTAATCCGAAAGAGCAACAGATTCAAAAGTCTATATATATTGAATGGGCATTTGAGTAAAAGCCACTCCAATAATCTTATACCAATTTTGTTTTGAAATGAACTTAAAATCATTTTGATGATTTTAAGATCGGGCAAGGCATAAAATGGATGTCACAATTACGGCATTTCGTGGTAAAACAAAAATGGCTGTTCCTGATGAACAGCCTTTTTTATTCTCATATATGTTATGAGACGATTTCCTGACATGTTTTATGCCTCTTCCTTCTTCTCACACTCTTTCTCGCATTTCTCTTTACATGATTTCTCACAATCAGTTGCCGCTACCTCAGTAGCTGTACTATCTTTTTCACAACAAGCTTTTTTCTCGCCATCAGTACATTTTGTGCTATCTTTTTCACAACAACCTTCTTTTTTTGCATCCTTATCGCAACAAGCTTTTTCAGCGTCAGCATCAACTGTTGCTTCTACTGCTGCTTTTTCTTTAGTTTCTTCACCCTGAGCGTTTGTTTTCATACCACATGATGAAACAACCAAAGCTATAACTGCCAATGCCAATAGAATTCTTTTCATTTTTAAATAGTTTGAGTTAATAAATGTATGTGAATGTAGTTTCAATAAAATTCTGATCAAGATAGCCTCCTACTTTACGTCGTAACTACCATAGAGTTACAATTATAGATAAAATTATTTAATAACCCACTTTAAATATTAAATAACCTGAGTACGATGCACCATTTTTAATCATACCTCATGCTAAAAGTATGATCTTAACCAGTTATTAAAAATGCACTTTAAGATATAACAAAGGAGTAAACGGTACTGCATCAGAGTTAATATATGCAAGGTTTATCTGCTCAAGTGGTACACGTTCAAACTGAGTAAATTTAATATTATCAGCATTTGTAACATTCAATACTGAGATACCAACTTCGCCGGTAAACTTCTGTGACGATAAACGGTATATCAATGCAGCATCAAGACGGTTGTAGTCATGTTCGGTATATTCTTCATTACGGTAATTGGTGTATAAAGGGAAGCCTGATCCATACACATAACTGGCTGATAAATGAATTGGCCCCATATTAAATAAACAAGCTAACTTAAGCTCATGCCGTTGATCCTGAAGTGCCCTGCGGTAACGTGCATTAATAGGAAAAGGAAAAAACTCTTCGGTTTTACTTAAAGAGTATGATGCCCAAATGGAATGTCCCTTAAAGTCTTTTTTGCTATAAAAATCAATACCATATGAACGACTGTCACCATGGAAAATATAATTGTTTTGCTGATAACGAAAAATACGGCTTATACCATCATTTTCTTTGTAAAATGCATCAATGCTGAATTGAAAAGCCTGTAAAGTATATGCGGCGCCAGCAACATAATGATTTGATTCAAGCACGGGTACTTCATCATCATCCGCAAGGGTCCAGTTAAATCGGTAGTTATTATACTCATCCACCACTGCGCTCTTAACGAGAAACTGATGATATTTACCCCAGGCAGCATTGAGTTTAATATTTCCTGAGGCTCTATATGATATACTTACCCGCGGATCGAAGTATATTTTATCAATAAAAAAAGAATGGTTATATCGCAACCCGGCCGTTAAACTTAATCGCCTGTTAATATCAAAACGATCTTGCATAAACAGGTTAAGCCTGTTAGCCCTTTCTGACAAATTGATAAATTCAACATTAAAAGAATCTTCGATAAATACAAGGTCATTATTTACCCACTCCATTCCCAGGCTGAAAGTGTGTTTTTCGCCATCCAGCAATTTATTTTCCCACTTTAGTTTAAATTCACTAACATCGTTTTGCAAAGCTTCAT
>JAKSBD010000107.1 GCA_022361295.1 Bacteroidales bacterium | reverse complement strand
GGTGCCCCAACTAAAGGCCAAAGCCGGGTCACAGGGGCAAACAGTGGTGCTTGACTGGCAGTTTGCCAACGAAAAGCAGGAGAAGATAGACGGCTTTCGCATCTATCGTTCCGAGAAGTTCGACAGTGGTTTTAGCCTTATTGGCGATAAGTTGCCGGCTGTCAGTCAGCAATATACAGATAAGGAACCTCTACCCAATGCCTATTACCGTATCCAGGCCTTTAACCACGGTTTTGATGGGCCACAAAGCATTCCGCTGATGATCCAGCTGGTGGATTCCATCCCGCCCGCTGTACCGCTTGGTTTAAAGGCCGAAGCGGATACCTCGGGTCTGGTGCGCCTGAATTGGACTGCCAATACCGAAAACGACCTGTATGGTTACCGGGTGTACCGTGCCAACAGTTCACGGGAGGAGTTCTCACAACTAACTGCCGAGGCCGTTCTGACCAATGCCTATGTGGATACCATTAACCTTAAAACCCTCACAAAGGAGGTGTTTTATAAGGTGGTGGCCGTTGATAAACGGCAGAACAAATCTGATTTTTCGGAAGTACTGAAGGTGGAACGTCCCGACATTGTGCCGCCGGCATCCCCGCTATTTAAAAAAGCAACAGCCAATGAGAATGGTGTGCTGCTTAAATGGGTACAAAGCCCCAGTAATGATGTGGAGAAACAGGTGATTTACCGCAATGTAAAAGGCAGCAATGAGTGGTTGCTCTTGACCTCCCTGGCTGTGGATAGTACCCAATACATGGATATACCCCCGCAGTCAGGCATGATCTACCGTTACATCATCATGGCAGTCGACAAGGCCGGTAATGAGTCAAAGCCCGCAAAGCCCCTCGCCGTTAAATACAATGCGCCGCGACAAAAGGACACGTGGATTACGCCGGAGGTGAAATACAACAAGCGAAAAGGGCTGGTGGAGCTAAGCTGGGAAAAGCCGAAAGGCAAGGTGAAAGAGTATTGGGTGTATGAGAAGAAAGAAGGTGGAAGTTGGGAGTTAGTGGAGGTCAATAGTGGAGATAAGCTTAAAGCGATTCTTAGCAGGAATAATGCAAATGCATACAAAATATTAATAAAACGATAAGCTCATGAAGTTTGGAAAGGCACATGTCTGGTTT
>JAKSBD010000108.1 GCA_022361295.1 Bacteroidales bacterium | reverse complement strand
GTTCCATTGCAAGTAATACCAATTGTATTTTAAAAGGCAATTGCCTGGTACTTTCTTCGAATTAAACTCAGACCAAACTCAAACTAAACTCAAACCAAACTCGAATTAAATTCGATTCAAATTGAATTTAATATGTATTTGCTATGTGTTTATTATGTGTTAAAATTGGGTTTAGTGCGTCAATGAATGGAGAGTGATGGGTAGAGGGTATCAAAAAAGGGCCTGCCTAAAATGAAAAATAGTTCTCGCTAAGCAGGCAAAAGAAAAAAACGCAAAGCGTGCAAAGTTTAGAATGGTTAGACCATTTACTTTGCACGCTTTGCGTAATATCTTAGCGATCTTTGTGTGAGACTACAATTCAGGGCAGCATTAACACTTAATATGTATTAGCCTGAGATCGAAATTTTATGTCGAACTCAGTCTATTAGCACCCCTTAATACGCTATGCGATTATATAATGTAGCTCTCAAAAGGCTGGAAGCAGCGCTTCTTTAACTCAGATTGAAATTCTATATAATCAAGTCTGGTAAGCAATTTGGGATATGACATTAATAACAAGTCAAGCTCCTTGCCGTTGTTACGCAAAGGCCATTGTTTATGTGTATAGCTGTTCAACTTGAATCCTAATCGCTCATAAAATGCAATTCGCCTCTTATTATTCGTTTTGTCAGGCAGCTCTACTTCTAATATAATACCCTGCTCATTTTTATTTATAAAATCAATCAGCGCCTTCGCTCCTAACCCTTGCCCTCGTCTGTTATTATCGATTGCCAGGTGTTCAATATAAATGGTGCTATTAAATTGCCACCACAATATTAAACCAGCGAATTCATCATTATAAAGAATGGCCTCACAATGGTATGTTTCCTGATCCATTATAATCTTCTGCAATGCCAAATCGCGCCTTTCCATAATGGGAAATGCCTTTTCATACAATTCCCACAGACTGTCAAATAATTGATCATTTGCACTTGTAATTGGATAAAATGTAAGTTTCATCTTTTTTAAAGATAATATTGTCATATCCGGATTCAGGTTAATAATGACCACAGTCATTTTGCTTATGCGCTTCTATGGTAGCATTAACAAGTTCGGCCAGGATGTCGATGTCAATATCGCTTAATTTATTAATGTACAAACAGCCCTTACCTTTTTTATGTTTGCCCAACTTATCCAGCAAATGCTGCACTTTGTCGAAGCCATACATTAAATACAAGGAAATACTCTGCTTTCGTGGCGAGAACCCAACAATAAACCAATCGCCTGATCGACCACTGTCATACTTATAGGTATAAGTACCAAATCCAATTATTGATTCACCCCACATGACCGGCTGATGACCGCTTAGCCGCTCCATTAAATCCAGGATGACGAAACTATCTTCCCGGCGTTGTTTATGCTCCACTTTATTTAAAAAAGAACGGGCATCAGCTTTGGTGGGTTGTGTTTTGTTTTCAGCCATTCTCAAATTGATTTGATTAAACATACATCTATTTGATTAACATTACTGAAAACAAAAAGGTTGTCCAAAATATAAGTTTCACGCTAAGGCCGCCAAGAATTACGCAAAGGCCACAAAGTATATGGCTATTTTTTTAACACCTTGCGCGCTTTGCGTTTTTTTCTTTTGCGTACTTTGCGAGATATATCCTTCATTTAAGACATCCTCTTTAATAAAACCCGATCGTTAATTACTTTACCATATCATCAGGATGAATTTCCTTTAGTGAATTCAACTCTCCTGTTGAGATATCGAATACCCATCCATGAATAAAAAGGCGCTGTCCCCTTGCCCATGCATCTTTAATTATATCCATCGACGCCAGTTTATCTACCTGCTTGATGATACTTAGCTCAGATAAACGATCGAGTTTTTTTGTTTCATCGCCGATTCCGGCGATTTCTTTTTCATTACTGTCCAGTGTTTCTTTTATATCACCGACCCATTTTGTCAGATAAGGATCCTGCAATCCATCATAAGCGGCTTTAACACCTCCACAACTATAATGACCGGCTACCACAATATGCTTTACCTTCAGGTAATCGACAGCATAGCGAAGGGCGGCCATCAGGTTGTCGTCTTCTTTATGAACCAGGTTGGCCACATTACGATGAACAAAGAACTCACCCAGCTTACCACGGGTAATGGTTGTTTCAGACATCCGGCTATCGGCACAGCCAATCCAAAAATACTTAGGCTCCTGACCCAATGATAAGTTTTTAAAGTAATCCTCATCTACATTTTTAATGGTTTGCACCCATGCTCTGTTTGCTAAAAATATTTGATCGTATGACTTCATATCTACTCGTTTTAGATTGGTTAATAATTAGCCTGCCATTTTCCTGAACATTGGAATGGCGGCCGTTTCACTTTGCTTGATGGTGACTTTGATATTGTTTTGATCGGCTGTTGAAGAGATGAAATCTTCAAACGTCATTAATATATCGTTGTCAATAAAATCAACATCGGTACCATCAATAATAAGGTTTATATCCGATGGAAGATGCTGCAAGGTTCGGCGCACATTGGCCTTATTAAAGAAATACAGGTTACGTGCTATCTGAATCATATAGTTATTACCCACCTTCGATAATATTATACCTGTGCGGAAATTCGACTTTAATACAAAAATGAATCCGACAACAATACCAAATGTGATTCCTTTTAACAGGTCAGTTAATAGGATGACAATGATTGTGGCAAAGAATGGGATGTATTGATTGGCCCCTTTCTTAATGGCATCTTTATAGATAGATACCTTATTCAGCTTCAAACCAACATGAATCAGAACTGCTGCCAATGCAGACAATGGTATATAATTAAGGTAAGGTGCAAAAAACAACACACTTAATAGTAACAAGACACCATGGAAAACTGCTGATAATTTGCCTTTACCGCCTGAGTTCACATTGGCCGAACTACGCACAATTACTGCAGTCATAGGTAAACCTCCAACTAAACCGGCCAGCATATTACCCCAGCCCTGAGCTTTTAATTCCTGGTTTGGCGATGCGATACGCTTGGCCGGATCCAGCTTATCGGTTGCATCTAAACTTAATAAGGACTCCAAACTACCAACAATGGCAATAGTGAATGCCACAATCCAAACATCAGGGTTTGTGATGGCACTGAATTGAGGAAAACGTAACTCCTCTATTAACGAGCTAAAACCACTCATTTCGGGCAAGGACACCAAATGGGTTGATCCAAGAGCCAATGCTGGTGCTGATGATTTAAACACTTCATTAAGGACAACACCCAGAATAACAACTACCAAAGGACCGGGAATTAACTTCATACCAGGAATGTTCTTGATGAATTTAGAATCCCATAAGAATAATATAGCCATAGACACCACACTAATGATAACAGCCCCCGGCAAAACGGCTTCTATCATATAATATAACTCCGAGAATGTATTGTGTCCGTACTTATCTTCGAAGGCGGCTGTATC
>JAKSBD010000238.1 GCA_022361295.1 Bacteroidales bacterium | reverse complement strand
TGATAATAATCAACCGCTTTATCCCCTTTTATCGGAATGAACACACTCACACTTTGTGACTGAGGAGGCGAAGCTATGGGGGTGTCTGAGAAGTGAGAGGTGAGCGGTGAGAAATGAGATCACGATAGCTTTTGTTAGAGAGATGAGAAGTGAGCGGTGAGATGTGAGAGATGAGATTTATTGCTAAGAACGCGAAGGATCAGTTTTAGAGCGCTGCGCTGATAGAGGTTAGATCTAAGACAATGAGAAGTGAGCGGTGAGAGGTGAGATATCCCATAATTGGAATTGAAATCAAGGTGAGACCGCTTTGCTGATAGACAATAGACAAAAGAAAACATGACTAACACAAGATACTTTCAGTCTGTTTCTTAATTCGCGATTATTCGCGCACATTAGATCAATCCGCAAATATTAATACCCTATTGCTGACAAATTAAAACTTAAGTATATTTAAAGCAATATATTGCGTATTAAAGCGTCAAAACGAATAACATATATCAATGGAGTTATAAAAGTTTGAGTGATGAAAGCTATAAGAATAAATACTATAATTGATCCATCGATATTGCCCTTTGAGGAAGTAAAAGACCTGAAAGGGAAAAAAGCTGAAATTATTATTTTGGTAGAAGATGGTTGCGATGATGCTGAAAGTGACACATATAAAGCAGCTGGTTCTTTGAATAAGTATGCTGATCTTAGTAAAGTAGCCGAGGAAAAAGCAGCCTATAAAAAGCATATTGAGGAAAAATATGGAAATAGTAGACGCTAATTATATACTTAGGTACTTATTAAAAGATATTGAAGAGCAATATCTAAAAGCCACAATTGTTTTAGAAGAAAAACAAATTTGCATACCTGAAGTAATTATAGCAGAAGTAGTCTACGTACTACAAAAAGTTTATAAAATACCCAACAAAGATATTTCCGGATCACTTGCTGTACTACTAAGCTATTCAAAGTTACCAGCATATACTGGATGGCACAGGCTATCGCATTGGCGACACACGCCAGGCCATTGAAATAGTGCACGATATACGCAATAAAGAAGCCATTGGCCTGGTTGGTGATTATCACCCCCTGGCGAAAGGTGAGCTGGTGAAGCATCCTTTTGAGAGAGAATAGTGAGATGTGAGCGGTGAGAAGTGAGATGGGCAGTAAAGACACTAAGAAACAATTTGGGATCGCTTCGCTGATAGACAATAGACATAAGAGATGTGAGCTATGAGCGATGAGAGGATTTACATGGCGCAAAATAGATGATAGCATAGTTTGTTGTTTAATTTCGTAATTCGCGATAGTTCGTATCAATTAAACCATTAGCACCCATTAGAATAATTCGCACATTAATGAATGATATAAAGATTGCCATTATTGGCCTTGGTTACGTAGGTTTACCACTGGCCGTAGAGTTTGGAAAAAAATACCCTACTGTAGGTTTTGATATTAACCAGGCACGAGTGGACGAACTTGACAAGGGGCATGATCATACTCTGGAGGTGGAAGATGATTACCTGCAGGAGGTGATTCAGAACTCCACTGAAGAAGCGGGCATCTCTTTTACAACAGATACAAAGGCTATGGCCGATTGCAACTATTTTATTGTAACAGTCCCTACTCCTACCGATAAAAACAATCACCCTGTACTCACTCCTTTGATTAAAGCCAGTGAAACCATTGGACAGGTGTTAAAACAAGGCGATATTGTTATTTATGAATCAACGGTGTATCCCGGCTTAACAGAAGAAGAGTGTATACCTGTGCTGGAGCAATCATCGGGCCTCGTATATAATACAGATTT
Source organism: Bacteroidales bacterium (assembly GCA_022361295.1). Lineage (GTDB taxonomy): Bacteria > Bacteroidota > Bacteroidia > Bacteroidales > Marinilabiliaceae > Carboxylicivirga. The sequence continues at coordinate 4,112 of JAKSBD010000238.1, read as the reverse complement.
CTTTGCCGGATACTCACCTGAGCGAATCAACCCGGGAGATAAGGAACATACGGTAACAAAAATATTAAAGGTGACTTCAGGTTCTACACCCGAAGTGGCTGATAAGGTGGATCAACTGTACCAATCAGTTATTGTGGCTGGTACTCATAAAGCACCATCCATTAAAGTGGCAGAGGCCGCCAAGGTGATTGAAAACAGTCAGCGCGATATTAACATCGCCTTTGTCAATGAACTGGCTAAAATCTTTAATCACCTGGATATTGATACACAAGCTGTACTGGAAGCAGCCGGTACCAAGTGGAATTTCTTACCCTTTAAACCGGGACTGGTTGGCGGCCATTGTATTGGTGTGGATCCGTATTACCTGGCTCAAAAGGCCCAGGAAGCGGGTTATAATCCTGAAATTATCCTGGCCGGACGACGCATGAACGATGGCATGGGTGCCTGGGTGGCATCACAGATCATTAAATTGATGATTAAAAAAGGCCAACGCATTACAGACAGTAAGGTATTATGCCTGGGGGTTACTTTTAAAGAAAACTGCCCCGATATTCGCAATACCAAAGCCATTGATGTGATCAATGAACTGGCCGACTATGGATGTCAGGTAGATGTGTATGATCCATGGGCTGATAAAGAAGAAGTGAAGGATGAGTACGGGTTGGAGTTAGTGGAATCCTACTCTGAAACCAAATACGATGCCATTGTGCTTAATGTGGCACATGATGCTTTTAGGGAGTTGGATATAGCTGCGTTAAAGAATGGGCATAATACTGTGGTGTATGATATTAAGGCGGTGTGGCCAGAGGATAGAGTTGATGGACGTTTGTAAAAATACAACGCTATCGCTTATCAAGGGCAGAAAGCTGGTGTTAGAGACTAGTTAGAAAAAAGAAGTGAGCGATGAGAAATGAGAAAAAAGAGTCCTCCAATGACACGAATTCCTCTAATTTAAAAAGTAATTCGCATTAATTAGCGTCATTAGCGGAAAATAAATCACAAAGCTACAAATCATTCCCATCCCTTTTAACGAGTTGTGCCGAAGGCGAGGTGATTTTTTAACTTAAAATATAGAAGAGCCTAACAGCATTCACCCTCATTCGCAACAATCAGATTAATTCGCATTCAAACATGAAAATACAAATGGTTGACCTTAAAGGTCAATATCAAGCTATAAAAGAAGAGATTGACGCTGCCATTCAATCAGTGATTGAGAATACAGCTTTTATTAATGGACCTGAAGTAAAAGATTTTGCAAAGCAATTGGCCGAATACAATGGATGCAATTATGCTATCCCTTGTGCCAATGGAACAGATGCCTTGCAAATTGCCATGATGGCACTGGGCTTAAAACCCGGTGATGAAGTAATTGTGCCGGTTCACACCTATGTTGCCACGGCTGAGGCCATAGCATTACTTCAATTAAAACCTGTTTTTGTTGATGTGGATAAGGATTTATTCACCATTGATGTTAAGCAAATTGAGGCCAGTGTAACGCCAAATACGAAAGCGATTGTTCCTGTACACTTGTACGGACAATGTGCTAATATGGAGCAAATTCTTACTATTGCCAGTAAACATGATTTGTTCGTCATCGAAGATACGGCCCAGGCCATTGGCGCTGAATACACTTTCTCCAATGGTGATGTCAAAAAGGCGGGCACCATGGGTGATATTGGGTGTACCTCCTTCTTCCCTTCTAAAAATCTGGGCTGTTATGGAGATGGTGGAGCAATGCTGATTAATGATGAGAAGTTGGCAGAAAGAGCGCGTATGATTGCCAGTCACGGACAAGGGATAAAATACCACCATGATATAGTTGGCTGCAATTCGCGTTTAGACAGTATACAGGCGGCTATTCTGAAGGTTAAACTCCCTCACCTGGACGATTACAACAAAGCAAGACAAAAGGCCGCAGAAGCTTATAATACAGCCTTTGATTCAGTTGATGGCGTTCAAATTCCAAAACTGGCAACTTATTCAACTCATGTTTATCATCAATACACATTACAAGTTACAGGTGTTGATCGTGACCTTTTAAAAGAGGAACTTCAAAAGCAAGGTGTTCCTTCAATGGTTTACTACCCTGTTCCCCTGCATTTGCAGAAGGCATATATTAATGCAAACTATGCCAAGGCTACCTTCCCTGTCACAGAAAACCTTTCAAAAGTTGTGTTATCTTTGCCTGTTCACACTGAGATGGATAATGAACAACAAGCTTATATTATTAAGGCTGTTATTAACAGCATTAACAAATTATCATGAAAGCAGAATATTTCGTACACGAAACAGCTGTAATAGACAACGGCTGCAAAATAGGAAGTGGAACAAAGATCTGGCACTTTTCGCATATCATGAGCAATTGCAGCATTGGTAATGATTGTAATATTGGACAAAATGTGGTGGTTTCGCCTGATGTTGTTTTAGGCACCAACGTTAAGGTGCAGAATAATGTATCAATCTATACCGGTGTTGTTTGTGATGATGATGTATTCCTGGGGCCTTCCATGGTTTTCACCAATGTTACAAACCCAAGAAGTGCAATTAACCGCCGCGGACAATATGCACGCACGCATGTTGGTAAAGGTGCTACCATTGGGGCCAATGCAACCATTGTATGCGGACACGACATTGGTGCCTATGCCTTTATAGGCGCAGGAGCCGTGGTAACCAAACATGTCCCGGCCTATGCCCTGGTAATAGGGAATCCAGCCAAGCAAACAGGTTGGATGAGTGAATATGGCCACAAATTAGAATTCAATGATAAGGGCATAGCACAATGCCCCGAAAGCAAAGAAGAATACAGATTAGTCAATAATAAAGTAGAAAAAATAGCATAATGAAGAATTTTGCATTAATTGGAGCTTCAGGCTACATCGCTCCACGACATTTAAAAGCCATAAAGGAAACCAACAATAATCTTGTTGCAGCACTTGATCCATACGATGGCGTAGGTATCATGGATAACTTTTTTCCTAATGCAGATTTCTTCGTTGAGACCGAACGATTCGATCGTCATATTGAAAAACTTAAGTATGACAAAGGTATAGATATTGATTATATGAGTATCTGTACACCAAATTACTTACATGATGCTCATATCAGAATGGCATTAAGAAGAGGAGCTGATGCGATTTGTGAAAAGCCATTAGTCCTTAATCCATGGAATATTGATGCTTTAGCTCGTATGGAAGAGCAAACGGGCAGAAAAATTAACAATATTCTTCAATTACGAGTACACCCAAGTATCATTGCCCTAAAGGAAAAGATTGAGAAAGGACCACAGGATAAAATTTACGATGTTGATTTGACCTATTTAACATCGCGTGGACATTGGTATTATACTTCCTGGAAGGGTGATGTGAGTAAGTCTGGAGGTATAGCAACCAATATTGGTGTGCATTTTTACGATATGTTGTCTTTTATATTTGGTAATGTAAAGCAAAACATTGTTCATGTTCATACACATGACAGGGCTGCTGGATATTTAGAATTTGAAAAAGCAAGGGTACGTTGGTTTTTGTCAATCAATGACCAGGTGCTCCCTGAAGAAGTAATAGCGAAAGGGCAAAGAACATATAGATCCATAACAATCGAAGGAGAAGAATTGGAATTCAGTGGTGGCTTTACAGACCTTCATACCAGAAGTTATGAGGAAATACTGGCGGGCAATGGTTATGGAATTGAGGCACCTCGACAAGCCATAGAAATAGTACATGCCATTCGACATGAGAAACCTGTTGGTTTAATAGGCAATTATCATCCATTTGCTAAAAAACCTTTAGCTAAGCACCCTTTTGACAATTAAAACTCATTTAATGAAATTCGATTTAATAATTCGTCCCAAAAGGCACGCATTCGACATCAATTTTAAAGAAATATGGCAATATAGAGACTTGCTACGCATGTTTGTAAAACGGGATATAATCACTGTTTATAAACAAACCATATTAGGACCCATCTGGTTTGTGGTACAACCCATAATGACTACTTTAATCTATATGGTAGTATTTGGGCGTATTGCACAGATTAGTACAGATGGCACCCCCCAAATTCTATTTTATTTGGCGGGTATCACAATTTGGAATTATTTCCAGGAAAGCTTTAATACC
>JAKSBD010000109.1 GCA_022361295.1 Bacteroidales bacterium | reverse complement strand
TTCCGCAGTTTCTTCAGGAGCAACCGCTTCTGCAGGCGCTTTAGCTGCTTCCATTTCACGAACTTTAGTATCAGCCTGCACTAAATATTCAAATAGCTCCGAATTTTCATAGGTTTCCCAGAACTCCAGGCTGGCAGTTCCTTGTAATAATTTACGCACACGTTGCGGGTCTGTCACACCTGGTAACTCTACCAACACGCGTCCGGCTTTTTCAAGTCGCTGAATATTTGGTTGTGTTACACCAAATCGATCGATACGTGAACGAAGAATATTAAAAGCGTTGTCAATCGCACTGGTTGACTCTTCACGAATCACCTTTAGAACTTCTTCATTAGTTGAGTTATAACTTACACGTTCTTTTAATTCAACAGTATTAAAAATAGTTGCTAACTGGGCATTTGGATCGATTTCAGCGAAAGCTTCACCAAATAATGTGATAAAGTCTTTTGATGAACTCTTCTCTGCTACTTCAGCTGCCTTTAAAGCTTTGGTAAATGTTTCGTCAGTATTATAGTTTGAAAGAGCTCTAACGATGTCAGCCACCTTAACTTCAAGTATAAGGTTCATACCACCTTTTAAGTCAAGACCGAAATTTATTTCGCGTTCCTTACACTCCTGGTAAGTATACTTACGGGCTACCCATAAAAAGTTATAAACCGTCTCGTTTTTAATCGAATCCAGGTAGGCAAATTCTTTATCCGGGTCGCCACCTGCTATCTCTTTCGCCACATTTTCCACTCTACGAGTCTGGAATGTAAACATCAATTGATATAAGCTGACTAATACCAATAATATGGCAAAAAGTCTAATAGCTCCTTTGTTCTGCATTTGTTAATAATTTTTATAATTCGTTTTGACAAACTTCACGTCATAGTCGCGCAAATATATCGAAATTTTTCATATACAGAACGTAAAAAGAAGTGTTAAATTGATATTAGCAAAGATTCTTTTGATAATCTATTACCAAAAAAATACCAATTTAAGTATCGTTAATGAATCATTAGCTGACAGGACGTAAAGACGCTCCCCTAAAGGTTTGTATAAATGTGGCTATAAAAGATAACCCAATAAGGGTTAGTGCCCATATAACGAAAGTGCTTAAACCTACAAAATCGAAATAAGCATAACTTCGCCCCCATGCCAGTATAGCCCAATACGCAGGCAAAGAAGCTATTAACACACCAACAATCACATAGACCCCGAACATAGAAAAAACTTGTCCCATTATTGATTGTCGTGAGGCACCCATCACATTTTTAACAGCAATAGAATTTGATTTATACTCTATTATAAAGGCCACTAAAGCTATTACGCCTAGAATAGCAATAAACAATGAGAGCATTGCAAATACAGACATAATCTTTGCAATTCGCTCATCTTCTTCATACAACTTATCTATTCTCTCGTTTAAGGATGAATAAACAAATGGTGCTCCTTCTGAATATTTATTCCATATATCCTTAACAGACTCCATATCTATTCTCGCACCTTCCTCATGTTTAATTAAAACATATTCGAAACGCATTTTATCAGGCAATAAAATTAAAGCAAGAGGTTTGATAGGCGTAAAATAAGATTCATAGTTATAATCCTGTACCACTCCAACAGTTCTTAAAGCCCACTCTTCATTACCAAATATCTCTATTTTTTCATCGAGCGGCTTACTCATTTTCAACTCTTTAACGGCCGAAACATTTAAGTTAATACCAAGACTATCACCTAATTCACTATTCAGGAATCGACCGGCTTTTAATCGAATACCCATTACATTAAAGTAGTCGTCATCGACGTAATTCACAGGCAACATTAAAACATGGTCATCTCCACCATTACTAAGTTTGAATGTCCCGGGGAAATAATCATCTCCCGGCAAGCTCTTGCAAGCTCCAACATACTGAACTCCTGAAACATTAAGCACATCCTTCTTAAATGTTTTGATATCATTTCGAACGGCATGTCCACGTTCGATAACAATAATATTATCAGAATTAAAACCAGGGTCATTTTGCCTTATAAAATTGATCTGCCACCACATAGCACTTGCCACAACAACCAAAAACATTGCAACAGCAAACTGACTGGTAACCAAAAGCCCTCTTACAACAAAACCGGATTTACTGATTTTATATTCACCTGATATTAACTTTTCCGGTTTTCGACCAGAAAAGAAGAAGGCCGGAAAACTACCTGCTAATAAGCCGACAAACAAGAGAACCAATAATATACCAAAGAAATCCACCCAGCCTCTGAAGAAATTGAACTTGAGGTTTAGATCGAAAAAACTGTTTAAGAATGGTAATAGTATCTCTAAAAGTACCATACTAATAAATGTAGCTCCTAGTCCATAAATCAAGGCCTCAACAAGAAATTGCATTATAAGCTGACTTCGCGATGCTCCCACCAACTGTCTATAGCCAACTTCCTGGTACTTCATTTTCAACTTCGCAGTTGTTAAATTCATGAAATTCACACAAGTAGTTAACAAAACAAAAATGGCAACAAAAACGAACAATTGTATATAAATTGGCTTCGAATTACTGCTAAGCTCACTATCTAAATGCGATTCAAAATGAATGTTGCGAAGGTTTTGCGCAAAAAATGCCAGCTCTATACTATCGGTTGACTGTTCCGATTTCATAATATTTTCAACCTGTGGAGCTATCAGCTTGTCTTTCTCCCTGTTCACCTTATCAACAAAGGACTTGTTATCAATGCCCTTTTGCAGTTTTAGGTAGGTATAACAGTTAAGATATAACCAATCCTCTTTCCAATTCTTAACATAGGTTGAATCTCCTTTTCTTAATAAGATCTCATCAATAGTACTAATTGATGCTATAAAACCAAATGAAAAATGTGAGGCTGCCGGCAAATCATCACATACGCCAATAACTTTATATTTTATTCCGTCGCGCTCGACAAACTTCCCCACCGGGTTCTCAGTATCAAAATATTTACTTGCTATTGATTTAGTGATAACGACTTGCCTGGGCAAAGCTAATCCTTCATCAAGGTTTCCCCTAAGAATTTCAACATCAAATAAATTAAAGAAGTCAGCATCTGCAAACATAAAACCATCTTCATTATATCGAAGATCATTATACTGAACTACGTTATTGGCCCCCGGAATAAAACGAACAACCTCTTCAACATCACCTAACTCTTCAACTACCGACGCCAATGGTAAAGGTGATGTCGCTGTTTTAATAATATTATTGCCTAAAACACCCTCCGTTGCCAAACGATAAATGCGTTGGCTATCTGAAAAAGATGTATCATAACTTAATTCATGCCTTACGAGCAATATAACAAATAAGCCTAACACCAGACCAACGGACAATCCTAAGATATTCAGTAAAGCATAAGCTCCCTGTTTTCGGATACCACGTATCGCAACCTTGATATGGTGGTTTAACATCATTATAATCGACTTTTTATATTCTCAGTAACAACATGTCCATCAAACAACTGTACAACGCGCTGACCTCGTTCTGCTTCAGTTGCAGAGTGCGTTGCCATTACAATTGTATATCCCTCTTCGTTTAACGAAGAAAGGGTATCCATCACTTTATTTCCACATGAAGAAGAAAGGTTCCCGGTTGGTTCATCTGCTATAATTAGATTTGGATTAGTAATTATAGCACGTCCAATAGCAACCAATTGTTTCTGCAATGCGGTCAATTGCTTTGGATAATATTGTCTCAAATGTGAAATCTGAAACTTTGATAATATTTCGTTTACCTTAACCTGTCTGGCTTTTTTGGAATACTTTAAATATTGTAGTGGTAATTCGATGTTCTCATATACATTAAGTTCATCAATCAATCCAAAATTCTGGAATATAAAACCAATACCTCCCCGTCTTAAATTACTTCTTTGTCGTTCTTTAAGACGACTTACTTCATGCCCCATAAAAAATAACTCTCCCGAGGTAGGCTTATCAATTAAACCAATTGTATTGATCAATGAAGTCTTTCCACTACCCGAGGGCCCAAGAATCACTACGTACTCCCCTTGCTCAATGTCAATATTAACATTCTGCAAAACGGTAGTTTCAATAGCTCCATTTCTAAGCACCTTAGTTAAGTTTCTGGCGTGAATCATATTGTATCAAATTATGTACGTTTTCGCAACAACACTGTACGAAACCGAACATCTATTTTTATATATTATATACTAAAATATCCCCAATCAAAAAGATACAGTTATAGTTCCCCACAAACCAAACTTCACATATATCACTAAAACACTGCACCTTACAATCTATTCCATTCAAGATTCTGTTGCAAAACTAACTTAAATCTTACTAAATCAAACATCACTTTCTATGCCACAAGGCTTAACGCCTTATAATCAAGGCAATTACAAAAACGGCACTTTTTTTGGTTGTAACCCAAACAAAATCAACCGTACGCTTTCGAACAATTCATACTGTAGTTATAACATAAATATGGTATATTTAGTAGCGAAAAACTCAAAACAATGACAAAGAAATCAGGACGAATTCTTGCAATAGATGACAATGCAGACATCTTGTTTGCCCTTAAATTATTGTTAAAACCACACGTTGAACATATCAGCACTTCAACTGATCCGAATAAGATCCCTGCATTAATGGCAGAGAGCTCCTTTGATGTAGTCCTTTTGGATATGAACTTTACAAAGGACGCCATTAGTGGTCAGGAAGGATTCCATTGGTTAGAAAAAATATTAGAGATTGATCCGCAGGCTGTGGTACTATTCATCACAGCTTATGGCGATGTTGAGAAATCGGTTAAGGCAATGCGTGCAGGAGCTACCGATTTTATATTAAAACCCTGGCAAAATGAAAAGCTATTGGCAACTGTCAATTCAGCCATCCAGCTTCGTCAATCGCGCAATGAGGTAAAAGACTTAAAAAGTAAGCAAAAAGAAATAAACACAATTTTAGATCAGCCATTTGCTGACTTTATAGGCGTATCTCCGGGTATGCAAAATGTTTTTAATACTATTAAGAAGGTTGCAGCCACAGATGCCAATGTTCTAATACTTGGGGAAAACGGAACAGGTAAAGAGCTTGTTGCCCGTGCACTGCACCGACACTCATTAAGAAATAACGAGAGTTTTATTAGTGTTGACCTTGGAGCCTTAAGTGAAACACTTTTTGAAAGTGAATTATTTGGTCATGTCAAAGGTGCATTTACAGATGCAAAAGCTGATCGTCCGGGTCGATTCGAACTCGCATCCAATGGTACCATCTTTTTAGATGAGATTGGTAATTTATCATTACCCTTACAGGCCAAACTATTAACTGTGCTTGAAAGAAGAGAGGTCACACGCGTTGGTGCGAACAAATCCAAACCAATTGATATCAGATTGATTTGTGCTACAAATATGAATCTAAAACAGATGGCTCAGGAAGATAGCTATCGACAAGATTTAATTTACCGGATTAACACTGTAGAAATTGAGCTTCCCCCACTACGTGAGCGCCCTGAAGATATTCCTGTTTTAGCAGATCATTTCCTAAATATATTCTCAAAAAAATACAAGAAAAAAATCAACAAGCTCTCTTCCAAAGTCATTAAAAAACTGACCAATTATCCTTGGCCAGGTAACGTAAGAGAATTTCAGCATATCCTTGAGAGAACAGTAATCATGAGTGAATCGCCCAACCTTGAAGATGCTGACTTTCAACTTTCCTCGTTACCTACATCATCTGAGGGATTTGAGTTTGACACTTATAATCTTGAGGAAATTGAAAAGCAAATTATTGAGAAAGTCCTGCGCATGAACCGCGGAAATGTCTCAAAAGCGGCCGCTGATCTGGGGCTAACACGAACATCATTGTACAGAAGACTCGAAAAGCATGGTTTATAACAACTTCAGAATAAACTTTATTGTAAGGACCTTGCTATTGGCAGGGTCTATTTTTGCATTCTTCTATCTGTTTTTCAACACAGAGCTAACCATGACACTGGTACTGGTTGGCTTATTAATTGCCTTTCAGATATTTGCAATGATCCATTATGTTGATAGAACCAATCGTGTTCTCAACAACTTTCTGGAGTCTATACGCTATTCTGATTTTACAAGAACATTTCAAGTTGAAAGCCTTGATTCCTCCTTTGACAAACTCAAAAAATCTTTCAATGAAGTAATTAAAGATTTCCAGGAAGTAAGAGCAGAAAAGGAAGAAAATTATTACTACCTACAAACAGTCATTCAGCATATTGGCATATCTCTGATTGCCTATTCGAAAGATGGAAAGGTTGAACTGATCAACAATGCAACTAAAAAGCTATTTCAGGTCAGAGCACTCAATAATATTCAGGCGTTAAATGACTTTAGCCCAGAATTAGTACAAAAATTATTGACCATTCGGCATGGCGAAAATTCGTTGATAAGAGTTCAGGAGAAAGATGAGCTTTTGCAGCTGGCCATTTATGCAACCGAGTTTAAAATACACAACCGTACAATCTTATTAACATCGATCAAAAACATTCAGGATGAGCTGGAAGAGAAAGAGATGGAATCCTGGCAAAAGCTAATTCGTGTTTTAACCCACGAAATAATGAATTCCATTACACCAATCTCATCTCTTTCATCAACTATCACTATGATTTTGAAAGAACTATCAAGCAGTCTTCAGGAGAAAAACACTGATGCTGATGATCTTGAAACAATCAAAGAGGTTGAAGGTGCATTAGAAACCATCCACAAAAGAACAGATGGCTTATTACACTTTGTTAATACATACAGAGATCTAACAAGAATTCCTACACCTACATTTACGATATTCCCTGTAAGCAAATTATTACTGAATATTAAAGGCCTGCTAACCGAAGAGCTTAAAGAGAAGAATATAAAATGTTCTATTAACATTGAACCAAACTCTCTTGAATTATCGGCAGATGAAAAATTGATTGAACAGGTTATTATTAACCTGGTTAAAAATGCGATTCAAGCACTCGACTCAAGGGAAAATCCTGAGATACAACTCAACGCTTTTCTCAATAAAAGAGGGCGAATAACAATTCAGATAATTGATAACGGGCAAGGTATTTTACCAAATGTGCTGGATAAGATCTTCATTCCGTTTTTTACTACAAAACCACAAGGTTCAGGAATTGGCCTTAGCCTTTCAAAACAAATTCTCCGCCTGCATGGAGGTACTATTTCTGCCTATTCAGAGCCTGAGAAAGCAACTAAATTCACTCTTACATTCTAAAATACAAAAGGTGCAAATCATTAAGATTTGCACCTTTATATTTTCTTTAAATCTTGCTCTTATTCTGATTTCATGCGATTAAACATTACGGCCAAATGAGCGTATAAAGATGTGTTTTGGACCACAATATCCTCATCTACTTTAATTCGCACTGGTGTAAAGTTCCACAAAGCTTTAATACCAACTTCAACAAGTTTATTAGCAACATCCTGTGCCTTATCAACCGGAACAGTCAGAATACCAATCTTTGCCTTTTCTTCATGCATATTTGCCAATTCTTCGAAGTGATAGATTGGCACCCCTTCAATTGTTTTACCAACAACCTCAGGGTCTACATCAAATGCGGCCACAACTTTTAATCCAAATTGCTTCAGACCATGATCGTGCAGCAAGGCCTTACCAAGACTTCCCACTCCAAACAGGTATGCTTCATCAACAACAGTAAAACCAAGAAAATCTTCCAAAACCTCAATCAAAGGCTCAACTTCATACCCAACTCTTGTTTTCCCAACAATACTGGTATATGACAAATCTTTTGTAACCTGAGTTGGATCAACACCCATATCACGGGCAATTAATGTAGATGATATATGCTGAAGCCCCTCCTTTTGGGCAAGCTTCAAATAAGCCAAATAACAAGGCATTCGACGAAGAGCAGGCTCCGGCACCAGGTTATTTTTCTTGCGATTAGTTAGCGACATAGTGATTAATTCATATGTTTATACATTCCTCTTTTTCCTAAACAAAACTCATAGAACAAAAGCAAATCACCAAATGATTGAAAACCAAGGTATCTTTTTTAAAGTTCGTTTCGTCTGTTTAACAAACTTACAAAATTAATTAAGTTTTTGAATGATAACTCAATTCACATTTTAAAATTGACAAGATTTATATCACCATATTTATAACCAATCACCTTTTCGTGGCAGACATTTTACATTCCAACAACTTATGAAGCCATCTTTTTCAGGTCCTTTTCCAGCAGCCCATCACGGTTTTTCTTATTCACCATATGATAGTCAAAATAATAAAATGTTGAACTATCGGCACCAATTAATATCTTATAGCAACGCGCTTTATATTTAGTGCCTTCAGGACCTACTTTATGCATAAAAACAACAGAATCATCTCTTCTCTGAATGGCCTCTTCAACCTCTGACCTTGTTACTATTTTTACTGCGTAAGGGTAAATGCCTTTAATTTTTGATAAAGTATTTACCTCAGGAGCCAAATCCTCTTTCGTCAGGTATAATGTTTTCCCGGCTAAACTCTTCACATTATCGTTATAGTACTTAAAAGCATTGGGCTTAATCAGCTCCGGCTTTTTATTCATAAGGTTAACATGATCCTGTATAAAACGAATAAAAGCTTCAAGCTTATAGGCATAACTTACATCCTCAACACGCAGATAAGACAAAGGCAAAGAACATAAATCAGGCAAATCTCTTACTTCACTATCTGTTTCCCCCAGTAACAAGCTTAAGAAATTATACCGGGCTTTAGTTTTATCTGCATCAAAAGTTGCAACGGTTGAAATTAAAAAAGAATAGGCAGGATCGTTTCGCTTGTCTTCAAATTCATCGTTTGAAATGAATTCATAATCCGTTAAAGTCCAAACAGCATCCATCACCTCCTTAATTTTAAAATTGAAATCACTCATAGGATTGGCATCCATAACGACAAGTGTTTTTGTATTTAAGAATGCTTTATATTCTTCTTTTGTTGGTAAATGCTCTTTCCCAAACGCACTAACAGCTATTAAACAGCAGGCAATCGTAAGTATTTTCTTCATATCAACTCTATTTCTTTACACATTAATTTTTAACGCCTTACACTTATGACGTTTAGTCAAACATATAACAATATTTCTAAACTTCTTATTAAATCAATATTTGCATCATACGCGAATAGTTAACTAAACGGTTACATCAAATTCAAATTATTTTGCAATTAGATAAAAAATGGTGCTTATTTATTATAAAGAGCCACTTATTAGTTTATTTTTGTTTAAGGAAACTAAGCTAATTTGGGATAAATACATAAGTTAACAGGTGGAATAAAAGGCATAATCAGTTATTCACTGACCTCCAACCCATTTTAGAAGGATAATCTAAACCACAGACAGATGAAGCTACTAAATAGATTTCTTTTATTATTTAAAACAGAAAGCAAAGAAAAAGTTGATGAGGAAGAACAAACTCCAATGCTTATCAATAATCTGATAAACTTCTTCTTATTCTGCATAGTATTTATTGAAGGCATTATCAGTTTAAGAAACGAAAACACCATTTTTGCAATACCTCTTCTTACCTTAAGTCTTACATTTGCTTTTCATTTTGTCTATCTGAGTCGAAACTCGATGGCTAAAGGGATGCAAAATTCACTGTTCTTTTTCTCCAGTGTTACATTTTTATATTTTGTTGTTTTTGGGAGCAGTACAGGAATCAATATTATCTGGTCGGCCTTATTTCCTCCATTTATAATTTCTTTAATGGGAATACGCAGAGGCTCAATATTCTCATTGCTATTTTTTCTTTTAATTGCCATTATAGTATTGGTTGTTAACAACTATGGATGGATCGAACAAGCTAAAGAGTATACTCCAACAGAAAAAATTGTTTTCCTGGCATTTTATGCCTTCTTTTTCATCACTACTTATGCAATTCACTATACCTATACTGAAATAATTCTAAGAAAGGAACGGCGCGTTTTAGATTCACAAAACTTCAATAAAACTCAGGAAGAATTAATCTCTAAACTTTCTCATCAAATCAGAACGCCGTTAAGTAATATTACAGGAATAATTGATATCCTGGAAAAAACTAACTTAAGTGACGATCAACGCGACTACATCAATACAATACATGCATCCTCAAACAACCTGGTAAATGTTGTTAATAACATGGTTGCTGCATCAAAAACCAATTTTAGTCAAATACCAGCCGAGGAAGTAAGTTTTAACCTGTATTCTACCATCAATAATACAATAAAGTTATTTCAGGATGATCAGGAAAAGAAGAAATTCAGTCTTTCGCTTTCGGCTGATATACCAACAAACCTGATAGGGAACAGTATTAAAGTTAAACAGATATTCCTGAATCTGCTTAACAGCCTACTCAAATACAATAAGGCAGAACTAAAAACCATTACAATTGAAGTTTCTCGTAAAGAAATACTCCCAAATAAACTGGTGCTAAAATTCAGGATTATCAGCAACACAGTGATTCCAATGCCAAAATCCAAACTTGGAGAAGATACTCTTAATTCATCTGATGTTATCCATCTCAATCGCTCGAAATATATTAATATGCTTGATTTGGGTATTACTCAGAAAATAATAGAAATGGATGGAAATCATATTGATATTATTCCAGACTCGGTAAAAACCATTATTGAATTCACAGCAACTTTCAAGGAGAACATTCAAAGCCAATCAATTGAAAGCATAAAACCACCAACAAAACAGTCTGAAAACTACTTTAAGCCAGTTGTAGATATAGCTGATGCCAACATCTTATTGGTAGAAGACAATTTCAGTAATCAACAAATCATCATCTTATACATAAAGAATGAAGTAAAGAAAATTGAGGTTGCTTTTAATGGGAAAGAAGCACTTGATAAGTTTGGCAAAGCCAAGTATGATTTAATTCTAATGGATATTCAAATGCCAATTATGGATGGCTTTAAGGCAACAGAAAAGATACGGCAAATTGAGAAAAGCACAGGTACACATACGCCAATCATTGCGGTTACAGCCAATGCATTTCCTGAGGATAAAGAACGATGTCTGGCAACAGGTATGGATGACTATATAAGTAAACCTTTTCAACCTGAAGATTTAATTCGAAAAATCAAAAAGCATCTAAGCTAATAACCTGAATTCGACATTAAATTTCGACCTCAGGTTAATAACTCATTACTATTCTATTTGTAATAGCCTGATATTAAACGAAACAATATCAGGCTTTTTTCATTAACATCCCCCTGTTTATCAGACATAATCAACTCAGTCTATTTCTATCGGTTAAGAGCCAGACAAAAAAAGACAGATCTTACATCAGTTGAAAGAGCTGAATCTTCAAAAAGAAAGCGAAAACCCGTTAAGAAGTAAGCATTCGGCCTTGCACGTCACAAGATCCTAACACGAGACACTCTAACTGTCCAT
>JAKSBD010000431.1 GCA_022361295.1 Bacteroidales bacterium | reverse complement strand
GCGTGACATTGACCTACCCATGCGTGATATTGGGGTATATGAGCGTGACATTGGCCTACCCATGCGTGACATTGAGGTATATGAGCGTGACATTGACCTACTCATGCGTGATATTAGTGTATGTGACCGACGGGAAGCCATACTTCAGCGACGGGAAGAGGTATATGACCGACGGGAAGCCATACTTCATCGACGGGAAGAGTTATTTGACCGACGGGAAGCTAACTTCATCGACGGGAAAAGGTATAAGACCGACGGGAAGTTGAATCTAAGGTGTTTTACAGTGTTTGCGGTTTAATTTGTCCATATAACAGCCTCAGGAACTTCATTTAATAGTTACCTGGTTTTTTAGAGGGCGAGCAGTTGTTAATCAGCTTTTTAGCTCAATCTGAGGTGTGAAATTTAAATTGAACTCAGGTTAGGATATGACGATTTGCCTAATCGACAAATAACAGTTCCATTATTGCTAAGTTGATGAGATCAGGTCTGAAATCATAAATAATTATTGATTATTTGATTATTCCCCTTGTTTCTTATTTTTACATTGTATAATCAACTAATTATAAACAGATGAATAAATTACATACCTTAATTTTAGCAGGTTTAATTTGTGCAACAAGCTTGTTGGCACAGCAAAACGCCAATAATATTCAACTGGAGCTGGAACAGAAAGCACAACGTAAAAACATTCTTATTCCTGATATTGATGGCTATCAGACACTAAAAGGAGACTTTCACATTCACACCGTTTTCTCTGATGGCTTGGTTTGGCCAACTGTTCGTGTTAAAGAATGCTGGATGGAGGGATTAGATGTGATGGCAATTACTGATCATTTAGAGTATCGTCCGCATAAGAACTTTATGACCGAAGGACATAATCACCCCTATAATCTTGCAGTTTCAGAGGCTCAAAAGCATAATATCATATTTGTAAAGGCAGCAGAAATAACCCGTAGTATGCCTCCAGGACATTTAAATGCCCTGTTTATTAATGATGCCGATTCCCTTAATCAAAAAAACGTTGACGATGTTTTTGAGTCTGTTAAGGAACAAAAAGCACTAATGCTCTGGAATCATCCGGGCTGGAAAGCTCAACAGCGCGATACTTGCCTGGTGTATGAAGTGCACGAAAAACTGATTAAAGAAGGACTTGTTCAGGGAATGGAAGTAATGAATTACACTGAATGGTACCCTGTTGTTTTACAATGGTGCATTGATTATAAATTAGCTGTTTTTGCCAATAGCGATATTCACGGAATCAGTGGTTATACCTATGATGTGCAAAAAGGGCACAGACCAATGACTTTACTGTTTGCCAAAGACCGATCAAGTGATGGTGTCAGGGAAGCAATCGAATCTGCCCGAACCATTGCCTGGTTTGATCAGCAGCTGGCTGGTCCTGAAGATCTGATCAAGGAATTATTTGACGCTTCAGTAAACCTTAAGTCTGCTTTTTACACCGATGATAAATACAGGTACATGGAGTTAAGTAATGAGAGTGATATTAAATTTTCATTCATTAATGAAACGACAAGTAACGGAGCTCCTGAAAAGTTTGAACTTCAACCGCGAAAAACAATTGTGATTCGTGTTAATAAAGATGCCGAATCGTTTAAGGTTAAGGTTGATAATTGCCATACAGGAATGTTTAAAAATCTACAGCTGAACTTGATGTAATACCAAATGAATTTTAAAATATACTGCGCAAAGTACATTAATGAATAACAAAATACCTTTCATTTTTGCACTTTGCGCTTATTCTATGCCTGCTCTTCATTGAACCGATTCGCTTTGATTTTCTTCATGGAAGTCTTTTTTCACATAGGCTTTTTGCCAGCTGGAGAGAGCCTGTTTTTCTGCACCATCTTCATTAATGATTCCAGTACTTAACCATACCTTACCAATATCTTTTACATCATCAGGAAAGGTTTCCCATAGTGCATTATAATCGCGGTGTGCCCACCAAATAGTATACAGGTAATCACGCTCCTGAGCATTACATAAAAGCGTTTGCAAATAATCGACCTGTTCCTGTTCATTGCCCGATATGGTTAAGTTTAGGTTTTCGAGGTGTAAATCCTCCGACAAATGGCTGGTTTCTGAAAAAGCAACAGGTACATTAATATGATGATGTAAAAAGTCAAAGGCCTTTTGAAAATCGTTTTTGGTTTTAAGACCTTTAAAGAAAGGATAGAAACTTATTGAAGCAAACTCTAATGTATTGATATAGTCGGTTACTTCATTAATGTATTTCTCACTATCGGCCACTTCAGGTTCATAAAGATTATGCAAAGTCATAGATTCTGAAATAGGGATGTTAGGAAACTCTGCCTTGAAGCGCATCCTCACAGAACTCATTAAGCGCTTGTAGCCATCCCATTTTTCAGGACTGTTTATCAACAATTCATTGGCCTCAATAGCTACATTGACATAATCAGGTTGTAATTGTTGAGTAATATAAGCAAGGTGTTTAAAATAGGCGTCTTCAATGTGCTTGTCATCCATGGATAAATACGAAGGAACAGATCCATCAAAATCGTAAGCCAAATCATCCCGATTAAGATTCAGCAAGCTAACTGAAACAAGTAGTTTTTTGTTATGGATTTTTCGTGTCACCCTGCTTTCTATTTCATCAGTCAATTCCGTTGGCAGTGGAAGATCATTAATCAGGGCATTCCAGGGTATGTTATTGTCAATATGTTCACAGTAGATGTCTCCATTATCATCTAAAAACTGGTAAGTACTGTTAAGGGCCTCAATTTCCGGGGCGTAAATCCATGTGCTGAATCCCATTGCAAACTGCCTTTCAGAATATTGACTAAAGAATTCGTAATCTGGCTCTTCGGTATAGTTGGAGCACGCAGTAATTGTATAAAGTATTGCTAGTAAACAGGCGAATGAAGAAAGTTTCATACATGTTATTTTTTGATTAATACAATAGTCAATCTCATTTTGTTACAGTGACGGGATGTTTAAGTGAAATTTTCTTCTCAGGACATAATCATTCCTGATTTCTAAGAATAATTGTAACCTATCAGACAAGTTTTAGTACAACTGCTCATAACCTGAAAGAGTTATTTGTTATTGGGGAGCATTTATCCATTGGGAAAGGGTAAGTGTAAATACAAATGGCTCTGAAAAATTCATATAAATGAAAAAAATAGTGTTAGGAGTAATGCTGGGACTGATATGTCTTGCAGCTACGGCTCAAAGAATTGATGAATTCAAAGTCGAAACATCTTATTTAACTTATCCGCGAATTCCGGTTCAAGGCATTGACTGGGATCAGATTAAAGCTGAAGTGGCTCACACCGATATTAAAATGGGTGAGAAAACGATGCATAAAGGCGCTAACTTGTGTAAAGCTAAAGGCGCTAGCCTTAAGGATGCAAAGGTTATTGAGAACTTTTATTATGAGGTAAAGCACAAAACACCGACAGGTATTTTACGTATTAAAGACAGTTCGGGTCAGGTGCTATTCAGTAAAAAAACTTCAGAAGCTGGTAATTCAAGCACAATGTTTGGTAAAACGGATTGCTACTTCCTTGAGGCTATCCTGGTTGATGTATGGAAAAAACAAGGCGAGGCTTATAAAGCTATTGTAGCAGAAGATGAATTCAAGGCAGTTCAGGCAGATGCACAAAGCTTTGTTGACAAGGCTGTTATGTTCCGTTATGTCCCTGAAGAGCTTGAAGTATTTTACCCAAAAACAAGTAAGGACCATAACTATGATGCATTAAAGACAGTAGCGGGTGAGGCAGCTGAAGCATATAAGCTACTCAATAAAGATTATCAAAACGCTGATGCAAAAGCTAAACTAGAAAAGGCAATAGCAAGCTGGGAAAAGGAACTTGAACAAACCAACCTGAATGATCGCAAATCACGCATCAACAAGAAGGTGTCAGCGACCTTACGAGCCAATATGGCCTTAGCTTACGCATATCTTCATCAGTATAATGAAGCTATAGTGCAGGTTAATAAAGCACTTAACATCTACTCGGGAACTTCAAATAACCGTACCATGAAATGGGAGGTGCTGCGTGACCGGTGTAATGAGCAAAATGCCTATTACCTGCTTAATAAAGATGCTGAAGTTGATTTAGCTGAGCACAAAGTAGTAGTTGAAAACCGCGGGATGGAAGTTTATGATGAGTTTAAAACAGACTATAGCGCCTATACTTCAAAACAACAAATGGATGAATATGCAGCCGCTAAAGATGCACATGATAAAGCGGTTGAATCGGGCGAATTAAATAAGTATGAAGGCATGGTAACACATACTGCAACACAGGGGTATATGTTAATGTATATGTCTTTTAATAAGCTGGGTGAATTTCCGGTTGAAGTATGTGAATTAACACAGTTAAATCAGATATACTTTAAGAACCAGAATATTGAAAGTATTCCTTCTGAAATCGGACAACTAACACAATTGAAAAAACTGGATATTTCTAAAAATAATATCAAGTCAATTCCTGATGAGATTGCCAATTGTAAAGAACTAAAAACATTAAATGTTAAAGGTAATCCACTTCCGAAAAGTGAAATAGATAAGCTTTCAAAGTTATTGCCAAACTGTAAGATCAAGCTTTAAAATACAATTGATTAATATTGGAAGCCACCCTGGTAAGGGTGGCTTTTTTATTAAATACTCACTACCTTTTTGAGCAGAAACCGACAAAATGCTCAAAAAAAGAGATCGCCATAGTATTCTTATTGATGAACATGAACTGGTTTATTACCGTACCGGTAATGGAGAACCATTAATATTGGTGCATGGTATTACAACCTATTCGTTTATCTGGCGGAATATTGTTCCCTTTCTTGAAGACAATTTTGAGCTGATAATTGTTGATTTGTTGGGTTGTGGTGATTCAGATAAGTCTATCGATGTAGAGTTCTCGCTAAAGAATCATGCGAAAATTCTGGCCAGGTTTCTTGAGTTGTTACATATTTCAAAAGTTCATTTGGTTGGGCACGATGTAGGAGGTGGTATATGTCAGATAATGGCCGTTCGTTATCCAAAACTCACACTTAGTTTAAGCCTGATCAATACAGTTGCTTACGACTTCTGGCCTGTTCAACCCATTATTACAATGCGAACTCCTATAATAAGGCAGTTGGCCATGGCTTCACTTGATCTGGGTGCTTTTAGGTTTATAGTAAAACGAGGATTGTATTATACCAATCGCCTGGATAAAGAATTAATGGACTTCTTTTGGTACCCCATGAAAACAAGTGGTGGACGAAAGGCCTTTCTTCACTTTTCGCATTGTCTGAATAACCAGGATTTACTGGAGATATCTGATGCTTTAAGTCAGCTGAAGAAGCCTGTTTTAATCATCAGGGGAGATAAAGATGTGTACTTAAGTAAACAAATTGCCGAGAAACTACATCATAATATCAAGAACAGTCAATTGGTAATTATTCCAACCGCTGGTCATTTTATGCAGGAAGATGAACCGGCTTTAATAGCGCAAAACCTAACAACATTTATACAGAAATAGATGAGTGACCGACCTGACAGGATAAAAAGACTTGAGTTGCGCATCAAAGAGCTTGAGGAGGAGAATAATTCTATGTCGAATAGGGTTGAGGAGATGTTACTGCTTAGCCTTATCAATGAAAGTTTTGAATCCATTACAGATGAGACTGTTCTGATTCATTCTGTACTTGAAAAAATATCCATTTTAAAAGACATTGCCTACTGCGCTTGTTATGATTATTCTTCGGGCGATTGTCAATGTATTGTTGAATATTGTTCTGTTATAAATACAGAAGCATGTCAGGGTATTTTTAAATTCTCTGATGAACTTGTTGAAGAATTTAATAATGAGTCAATTATCAAATTCAGTGTTAAAGACCGACCTGAAGCTATTGTGTTTGAAAACAAAACAGGTTCCTTTTGTGCCAAAGAGTTTTTGGCATTGACATTTAATACACGGTTTCTAAAAAAAGGTGTTTTTGTTTTTATTAGTAATCAACAGTCCGCTTCAACATTTGCAGACGATCTTCATCCCTTCAATCAAATTATTCAAATGATAATTGATAAATGGGAACGTCTGATTTTAGTTAAAGAATTACATCAATTAAACTCTGAGCTGGAAGATCGTGTTAATAACAGAACCAGTCAGCTACAGCAAAGTGAAGAGAAATACAGGCAGCTCTTTAACATGGCTAACGATGCCATTTTTATATGGGAGCTCGATAATGACCACATTACCGGCTGTATTGAGCTTAATGATGCCGTTGTTAATATGACCGGATATACATTAAATGATTTGGCTGATATTAATCCCTTAACATTACTTGATGAACGTTATTTGCCAGAAGAGAGGGATGAGTTTGAGAAATTACTGAAAATGCCGAGTTCAATTTTTAAGGCAACGTTTAAAACAAAGCATAAGCTGTTGCCACTTGAAGTTCATACACGCCGGTTCTCTATAGCTGAGAGAGACTTTGTAATGGCTATTGGCCGCGATATAACCGAGCAGCAAGCGTACGAAAAGAGCATTGTTGAAGCGCGGAATAAAGCTGTAGAATCAGAAAAGCTTAAATCGGCATTCCTGGCTAATATGAGTCATGAAATACGTACCCCAATGAACGCTATTGTTGGTTTTAGCGAATTGTTGTGTCAGGATGTGATGAGTGAAAACGAAGTAAAAATGTATGCTGAAATCATCTTTAAAAACAGTATGCACTTGCTTAATCTTATCAACGATATTGTGGATTACTCTAAAATTGAAGCGGAACAGGTAAAAATTATTAACCATACGATTGATATTAATGAGTTAATCTCAGATTTATCTGTCAATATGATCTCTATGCTGCACAATGCATCAAAAAATCATATTGATGTTTTGACTCATACGCCATTGAAAGGCATTAAAGCTAAAATTATTACCGATGGAACTCGTTTGCGGCAAGTGCTTGCTAACCTGATCAATAATGCAATAAAATTTACCGATTCAGGCTTTATAGAAATAGGGTATGAGTTAAAAGAAAAACACCTTGAACTTTTTGTAAGGGATACGGGAATAGGTATTGCGCCCGAGGATCAGGAGAAAGTATTTGAACGCTTTGTTCAGGTAGGTCATCGTAATACAGTTAATATTGGAGGGACGGGATTGGGGCTGGCTATATGCTCGCATTTAGTTGGAAAAATGAGTGGAAAAATGTGCCTC
>JAKSBD010000195.1 GCA_022361295.1 Bacteroidales bacterium | reverse complement strand
GGTAACTTTTGTCAATTCAATGGCACCTGTTACTTCAGAGTAAGTGGTGTTAGGCACACTACCAACCATACCTGCAAAAGCGGTGGCCACACCATCACCAAGCATAGTTCTGTTTAAGCCAGGCTCCTTAATAAAATCTTTTTCTGCAACAGCTCCAACTGCGTAAATATCACCCACATGCTCAATCAAGGGTGCAATAGCAACAGGTATCATAAACAGAATAGCCTGCCAGTTAAACTCCGGCATCGTAAACTCGGGCAAAGCAAACCAGGCCGCTTCTTTTATAGGCGTAAAATCAACCACACCCATTATCAATGACAATATATAGCCTACAATAATACCAACAAATACAGGTATCAATCGCAATAATCCTTTAAAATAAACAACTGCAATAATGGCCGATAATAGAGATACCCCGGAAATTATCCAGTTTCCTTTTGCCATACCTACTCCCACTGAAGCCAATGACAATCCAATTACCATAATAACAGGTCCCACTACGATAGAAGGGAAAATTTGCTTAATAAAGTTTACACCGCGCCACTTTATTAAAAAAGACATGACGGTATAAACAATACCTACAGCTACTAAACCGGATAAGGTACCTGCCCAGCCAAACTTCTCGGTGGCAAGGGTAATAGGTGCAATAAAAGCAAAACTACTTCCTAAAAACACCGGCACTTTTCCCTTTGTAATAAGGTGAAAGATAAGTGTTCCAACTCCGGCAGAGAACAATGCGATAGACGGGTTAATACCCACCAATAGTGGAACTAATACCGTGGCTCCAAAAGCCACAAACAAAAATTGAATACCGATAATGACCTGTTTGCTAAGGCCTAATGATGATGAAGAATCCTTCATAATGACGATGACGTTATTTGTTAAACCCTGCAAAATTAAGAATATCAATGTAATTGTAACTATCAAAAAGTTAATTTAGGCAGTTTCAAAATAAGTTATTGTAATTGTTTTATGAATCGATCAGTATTATCATCATTTATAATTATTCTGAACTTAGGATGATCAACTCTTTTTTGTGCAAAACAATTAAAAATATTAGGTTTGTTTGAGATGACAGATTATATATGCAGAAATCATTAACAAATCCGAATGCTGGCTTTGGAGCCATGGCAGTTTTTATGACCGCCATTTCAACCATTCTTGGTGCCATATTGTTTTTACGATTTGGCTATGCACTGGCAAATGTTGGCTTAGGCGGACTTATAGCGATTATTATTATAGGTCATGTTGTTACCGTACCAACAGCACTGGCGGTTGCCGAGATAGCAACCAACCAGCGCGTTCAGGGCGGAGGGGCATATTATATTATTTCACGCTCGTTTGGACTTAATATTGGTGGAGCTATCGGACTTGCTCTATTTTTATCACAAGCCGTAAGTGTAGCGTTTTATATTATTGCATTTGGTGAAGCTTTTGATCCGCTCATACCTTATCTTCCTTTCGAACTGGACCCTTTGGTTTTTAAAAAGATTGTCACTTTAATCTTAATGTCCATCCTCTCCATTGTCGTTGTGTTAAGGGGAGCAAATATTGGAATGAAAGCCTTATATGGTGTAGTAGCACTTTTGTTTGTTTCTATCATCTTTTTCCTGATGGGAAAACCAATATCTGAGGGCATTGAATTATCATTTAACAATACCATTTCAAATGGCGATGGATTCTTTGTTGTTTTCACCATTATTTTCCCGGCCTTTACTGGTATTGCTGCCGGATTAGGCTTATCTGGTGACCTGAAAGATCCCAAAAAGGCGATTCCTAAAGGTACATTAATGGCCACCATAGTTGGTATGCTCATATATATAATCGTTGCATTCAAACTAGCTTCATCAGCTACGCCTGAAGACATGCAAAACGATCAGCTAATCATGGCTAAGGTATCCGTTTGGGGCCCTATTATCCCTATCGGTTTAGCGGCAGCCTGTCTGTCTTCGGCCATTGGATCGTTACTGGTTGCACCTC
Source organism: Bacteroidales bacterium (assembly GCA_022361295.1). Taxonomy (GTDB): domain Bacteria; phylum Bacteroidota; class Bacteroidia; order Bacteroidales; family Marinilabiliaceae; genus Carboxylicivirga. Next base: position 7,426 of record JAKSBD010000195.1, on the reverse strand, counting down.
GCACATTACAAGCCATTGGTTTTGATTGTATTCTACCCTTCGATAACTTTAATAACTGGATAGCAAAAGGTCGTGAAGCAGATAATGAACCCATTAATGGTAGTATCATCACCATTTTTATTGCTTTCTTCTTCATTATTATTGGCGATGTCAACTTTGTAGCAGAGATCATCTCTATGTTCTTTATGATTACCTATGGTTTCATCTGCCTAATTTCATTTTTAGAACATTTTGCAGCCGATCCGTCATACAGGCCAACTTTTAAATATAACAAGTGGTATTTTTCTCTCATTGGTGCCATTCTGTCATTTTGGCTTATGTTCCAGATGAAATGGACTTACGCTGCACTGGCTTCATTGCTGATGGCAATAACCTATTACTTTATAACGGTTGCCAATCCGGATAGACAAGGGCTGGAAAAATTGTTTAAAGGTGTTATTTTCCAATTGAGTCGCCAGATCCAGATTTTTGTACAGCGAGCTAACAAAGATGATAAAGATGCCCATTGGAGACCATTTGCCATTTGTGTTTCAGAAGATTCATTCAAGCGACAGGCGGCCTTTGATTTATTGCGCTGGGTTTGTTACAAACATGGCTTTGGAACCTATATTCATTTTATTAAAGGCTTCTTAAATAAAGAGACTCACATTGAATCACAGGATGTATTAAAACGCTTGATTCACCAGTCAGAAGGTAGTAAAAGCCGCCTTTACCTCGATACGATTATCAGCCCTTCCTATACTTCGGCTATAGCTCAGGTTATTCAACTATCGGGCATTAGTGGAAAAGGGAATAACCTCATCCTATTTGAGTTTTCGCGCAGCAATCCTGAATCACTTAAACATGCACTGGATAATTACCAGTTATTTGAAGCAACCGGTTTTGATGTTTGTGTACTTAATTCATCATACAAGGGCTTTGGTTATAAACGTGAAATACATGTGTGGATCAGTGCACTTGATTTCCGAAATGCCAACCTGATGATTTTACTGGCTTATATTATTTCAGGTCACCCCGAATGGCGTAATGCTGTTATCAAAATATTTGCAACATTCCCCGAGAATCAGGTTGAAAAGCAACGCAAACGTTTATTGGGATTAATCCAGGAAGGTCGTTTGCCTATCTCTCCTTCTAATGTAAGATTTTTGCCTATGACCAGTGAGCAAACCACCCACGAGGTCATTATGAGTCATAGCTCAGATGCCGATCTGGCAGTCGTTGGATTCAGGCCAGATGCTGTCAGGGAAAATCCTGAAACACTTATTGAATACGGCGACATGAGTAACATACTCTTTGTCAACACCTCGCATAAAAAAGATATATAATCTGATGAGTAAAAAAAACAACCATCAATCTTCCCAAAACATATTAGCAAGCATTGAAGAATGGTGCGTAAAACACCAATTGGCAATTATATCTTCGATATTGGGAATTTTCACTCTTTTTTCATTATTGCTGTTTAACCTGCGTGTCAGCGAAGGGGGCGATGATAGTACATATATAATAAGGGCCGTTAACTTTATTAACGATGGCAGCTATCCATCATTTCAAGGACCATTTTACCCCATGTTCCTATCGCTTTTTGTGGCGTTGTTTGGCATTAAACTGGGGCTTCTAAAAATTACTTCATTTGCACTGATGTTGATCAGCATGTGGCTTTTCTATAAAACATTTAAAGATAAGATAGCCTACACATTACTGTTTGCCACTCTTCTGATAATCTCAATAAGCAGTTATTTTATTTATTTTACCAGTCAAACATACAGTGAAGCCTTATTTTTATTATTGCAGATACCCGTATTTACTTTGGTATTTGAACTGCATGATACAGAAAAGGGCTCAAAGAAGCTGAAACAAATCATAGTGCTTAGTGCTGTTATCCTGGCGTCATACTTAACACGTACAATTGGAATTGGAACACTCATCGCAGTGATCCTGTTTTTCATCATCAACAAACAATATAAAAATGCTGGTCTTGTAGCAGGCAGTTTTATTATAATGCTTGGACTGTTCATTATCGCTAAAAGTGTCATCTGGCAAACTGCTGTTTTTGATAGCGGGCAAGCCACCACACTGATATATAAACATCCATACCAGCTCGACAAAGGCAAAGAAACCTTTGGTGGTTATATCACACGCTTTATTGATAATTCCGACTTATACCTGTCAAAGCATTTTTTGAAGATGACAGGCTGGCGCTCCTTATCCACTAATGCAACAATTAGTTTGTTAACTGTTTTGCTTTATGGTCTTTTCGCATTCAGTACATTTAAAGCATTTAAAAACAACAGGTACCTTTTTTTCGTAGCGGTATATTTAATAGTCATGCTCGGCATTACCTTTATAGTATTACAGAAGCTATGGGATCAATATCGTTTAATCATCCCTTTCTTCCCGTTTATGGTACTTATTCTCTTATACGGATTTTGGGAGTTCAGCAGAAAGAAAAAAAGCAAACTGCTACATTATCTCTTTATATCACTTATTGCGATCAGCATTATCAGTACCAGTGCCCAATCAATATCCAAAATTGACCTTCTTACTTTAAGAAAAAACCTGAAAGGTGACCTGTTTGAAGGCTATACCGATGACTGGAAGCACTACCTCTCCATGGCAGAGTTTACGGGTAAAGAATTACCCGAGAATACAATGGTTGCAGTACGTAAGCCTAACATGGCACGAATTTACGCCAATGGGAAAAAGTTTTATGGCATTTATCGTTTTGACACAAACGATCCGGATCAACTTTTACAACGATTGAAGGAAAGACAAGTAACACACGTTATAATGGCCAGTTTGCGCAAGAATCCACTTGTCAACAATGGTCAAACCATTAATACCATTCAGCGATATTTGTACATTATTGATAAAAAATACCCGGGAACATTTAAGCTTCAAAAGCAAATTGGTAAAATTGAACCGGCTTACCTGTTCAGGGTAGACTATGATGTAGCAATAGCAAGAGATAAAATAAACCAGGAGGCAAAATAAAATGAAGGTTAACGAGGAGAGAAGAGCCTACTTTGATTCAAGGGCTGACAATTGGATAAAATATCGGAAACGTCGATCGTATTACTGGGACTCTATCACGCGCTATTGTAACTATTATATACACAAAGACAGTTCCGTTTTAGAGATTGGTTGTGGTTCAGGAGAGCTTCTGGCCTCTGTTAATGGAAAAAACAAAACGGGTATCGACTTCTGCGCATCCATCCTCTTCCAGGCAAAAGAACAATTTCCAGACATTCGTTTTGAATTAATGGAAGCTGAAAATATTAATCTGGAAGAAAAGTATGATGTTATTATTTTATCAAACCTGATAGGTGTGATTGATGATATCGAACATGTGTTTAAGGAACTTAAAAAAGTTTGTCACGAGCAAACACGTATCATCGTTACCTATTACAATCGAATCTGGGAACCCATCATCCGTTTTGCTGAGCTTTTGGGAATTAAGAAACGCACACCTGAGCAAAACTGGTTATCAACTGGCGATATTGCCAACCTGCTTTACCTGGCTGATTTTGATGCGTATAAGAAAAACCGTAGCATGCTTATGCCATATCGCATCCCAATTGTATCGTGGCTGATGAATCGTTTCATCTCCCGTCTGCCGTTTTTCCAGTTATTTGGTCTTAACCAATTTGTATTTGCCCGTCCGTTTCCACCTCGTTTAAAACAAGAAGAAGTAGATAAGCGTTATTCGGTTTCTGTAGTTGTACCAGCCCGTAATGAGAGCGGTAATATTGAAGAGGCAATTTTACGTACCCCTCCTATGGGCAAATTCACCGAACTCATATTTGTTGAAGGTAATTCAACTGATGATACATGGGATACTGTACAGCAAATGGCTGAGAAATACAAACACACTCATCGCATTAAAATCATGCAACAGGATGGTAAAGGCAAAGGCGATGCTGTACGAAAAGGCTATGCTGCTGCAGAAGGTGACATATTGATGATTCTTGATGCCGATTTAACAGTCCCACCTGAGGACTTACCAAAATTTTATAATGCCATCACGCGAGGTAAAGGTGAGTTTATCAATGGTGTTCGTTTGGTTTATCCAATGGAAAAAAATGCCATGAGGACGCTTAATAACATTGGCAATCACTTCTTTTCACGTTTATTTAGCTGGATTCTGGAACGACCTATCAAAGACACGCTTTGCGGAACCAAGGTTATGTTTAGACGCGATTATCTGAAATTGGCCGAAAATCGCTCATTCTTTGGCGACTTTGACCCATTTGGTGATTTTGACCTGCTATTCGGGGCCTATAAGCTTAACTTAAAGATTGTAGATTTACCTATTCGCTATCGTGAACGTAAATATGGTGACACTAACATTTCGCGTTTTAGCCATGGATTAATACTCCTGCGCATGTCTGCATTTGCAGCCGGAAAAATTAAATTTTGGTAGATAATTTTGGCGAGAACTTGCTTGACAGGCTATTTTTTTCAAATTTTACGCTCTTAAGCATTAAATTTTATAATTGGGTTGGTGTTAAATATTAGCCAACAACAGTAAAGCTCGATCTGTGGCTTGAAATTTGATTCAAACACAGGTTATTAATATCCTGATACACAAAAGGTATGAAAACAGCTATTTTCCCGGGATCCTTTGACCCGTTTACAGTAGGGCATGAAGATGTTGTAAGACGAGGCTTAAGCCTGTTTGATAAAATAATAATCGCCGTTGGTTATAACTCAAATAAAAAGGATTTCTTCCCTTTGGAAACCCGTATGCAATGGATACGTGAGGTGTTTATTGAAGATGAGCGCATTAGCGTAGAAAAATACGAAGGATTAACAGTTGACTTTGCAAGGGAAATTGGATGCACACATATACTGAGGGGTATCAGAACCTCAGCCGATTTTGAATATGAACGTGCTATTGCACAGGTAAATAAGGCCATGAGCGGCATTGATTCAGTGTTCTTATTAACAACTCCGGAACATACACCTGTTAACAGTTCAATTATTCGTGACATTGTGAAACATGGTGGTAATGCAGGACAATTTTTACCTGAGGCTATTCAACGAAACATTCAAAACTATCTATAAATGCGAGTAGGTTTATTGGCTATATTTTTGTTTTGCACAGGTTTACTGTTGGCACAACAGCCTCCACAGTTGGTGACTATAAAAGGCAAAGCGCCTGCATACGCCGATTACAGCCTTGTTATGAGAAAAATGGCCAATCCTATTTCCGGTGAGATGTCAGATTTATTGGCAATTAATGTTGCCCAGGATGGTTCTTTCGAGCAAAGCATTGAGTTGTCGGCCATTACATATGCAACAATTGACATGGGTAAATACGAAGGAAGTATTTATCTTGAACCAGGCCAAACCTATGAACTGATCCTTCCTCCATTTCAACCTCGCACTGATGCAGAGCGCTTCAACCCTTACTTTGTTCCCGAACAGATTGAATTAGGTATTGCCAACGAAGAGGCCCAGGGACTCAATCGTATGATTAGCGATTTTGATTCGTATTTTTCTGATCAATACAACGCCAATGCTGTAAATATTTTTTCCAGGGGTGATACCCGTAAAGCTAAGGAAATAATAAACCAGACTGACAGTATATTTAACTCCAGCCAGCCATACTTTGTTAAATACAAGCAATATGCCTATGGTGAGTTACTAACACTGGCTTATAAACGTAATAAGCGCAAAGCCATGTATTATGCCATGAAGGGAGATCCCATAAATTTCTCTATGCCTTCCTTTCAGCGGACCTTTAACACTCTTTACAAAAGCTTTTTCACATCATATTTCCCATCAAAACAAGGTGAAAACTTGCGAGTTGCCTATACCAAAACTGCCTCATTCGACAGCTTATCAAGCGTATTCAGAAAGGATACCCTGTTTGCCAATCCGGAAATGGCAGAGTTAGTCCTGCTGAAAGGCCTTTACGATGCGTTTTATTCGGGCAGATACCAGCAGGAACAAATCATTGACTTGTTTAAGCAGGCATATGAAACGGGCAGTACCTTGAATATTAAGGACTTTGCTCAAAGCCTCCATAAAAAAGTGACCTGGTTGCGACCTGGTTCATCTGCTCCGCAGTTTACATTATACCGACTTGATGGTAAGGAGCGATCATTAAGTGATTATGAGGGGAAATTCGTGTACCTGAATTTTATGCATACAAGCAACCACACTTGTAAACAGGATCTTCAATTGCTTAATGTACTTGCGAAACAACTGCGCCGCGAAGTAACCATTGTAACCGTTATAATGGATGAGGATCCGACAGCAGCTAAAAAACTGGTGAAAGACAACAAATACCGTTGGGATTTCTTGCATTATGCAGCTATGCCTAAGGTAGCACTTGATTATCGCATCAGGGCTTTACCCGCCTATTTTGTTTTGGACCCGGGTCAGAAATTACGATTATCACCTTCTCCTTCACCCGGAGAGAGTTTTATTCCTCAATTTACAGAGGCACAACGAAAGTATCACTACGAACAGCTTCGAAAGGATAAACCTAAGTCAAAAAGCATTTACGATTTATAATCTAATTATTCGTCACAATAAGGTGAACAGCACCTTCATACTCCTTTCTTTCACCCGGATTATAACCTTCTGCTTTTATCTTGTAGAAATAAACACCAGGCTCAGCTTTACGGCCACCAATACGGCCATTCCAGCCAACCTCAGGATTGCTTGATGAGTACACCTTTCTGCCCCACCGGTTATAGATCAACATAGTAAATTTATTCACTGAACGATAGGCCACCCTGAACTCATCATTCTCACCAATACTGCTAAAAGGCGTAAAAGCATTCGGAATTTTTACAACCATTTCGTTTACGGTAAATACCTCAGGCGCCGTTTCACTATCACACTCCGTATCACTATTCCGAACATATAACACAACAGGATAACCTCCAACTTCAAACTTTTGAAAGGTAAAGATCGGATCTGGCACAAAATCTTTTCCTCCTACCCCAAAGGTCCATTCCCAGTCGGTTACATTGCCCAACGATTCATCTGTAAACCGTACAACCATAGGTGCAGATCCTTCTTTCGCTTCGTTATCAGCTGTTCCTTCCGTTTCAAATGAGAAGGCTGCTTTAACAGCAATCGCAGCGTAAGAATCTTCGTCTTGAACCGGGGCCATAACATCCGCGAACTTTCCTCCTACCTCTACTGAGTAGTTGGTATCTTCGGTTGGGGCATCAATAAATCGTGAGTATTCATCTTTATCACTTACAGGACCGGCAGGTGTTGATATCCATTCATATCCGTAATCAACAGTTAAAGCACTGTTATCAGTTGCATGACGATAATAAGTCAGAACTTTATTTTGCGTGTAAGCTGTTACTCTTAAATTACTACATGAGGCAAAAGGGACTCCAACGGAATCAATTTGAGCTTGCGGCACAAAATTCCAACAGTAATAGTTAGCCCTGTTTCC
>JAKSBD010000110.1 GCA_022361295.1 Bacteroidales bacterium | reverse complement strand
GCCAATGTTGGTTTTCAGCCAGGTACCGGATTTAATATTAATTCAGGGCTTCATTGTAAACTGGTAGAAAAGAATGAGCTTGGCAATACTGTTAATACTTTTGTTACGATCACAGATGAATCTGTAAGGGATTTATACGGGGGTGATTCAAAAGTTGTTATGTCAATAAGCAATGTCAATCCCAGCTCTGAATTACCAGTCAACCATTATTATGCGTTGGAAGCTACATTTACAAATTCGAATGGAGAAATAGTCACATCAACTTCTGATGAAGTGGTCATTACAGGTTTAACGACTAATATTAATGAAGTTAGCTCATTTCCATATGAAATATATCCCAATCCATCATCAGATTTTATTAGCATTAAAGGTAAAGACGGTCAAGACAAACCGTACACGGTATCAATTTACAATACAACCGGCAATCTCGTAAAGCATATCAATCAAACGAATCTGGTTAACATTTCCGATCTTGCTCCGGGATTGTATTTTATTAATGTGAATGGAAATACAAGCCGTTTCATTAAGAAACAACTATAGCGTATTCCTGTAATTATTGGGCGTGCATCCCATAATTTGTTTAAACTGTTTATTAAAGTTGGTTATAGAATTATAGCCAACTTTATAGCATACTTCAGAAACAGGATCATCTTCCTGAGCCAACAGACGAGAGGCATTACGAATTCGCACTTCATTTAAAAACTGCACATACGATTTATTGGTCATCCGCTTAAAGAAACGACAGAAAGAGTTGGTGGTCATACAAGCCACGTCAGACACATCGTTAAGGCTGATATCATTGGCATAATTATCAGAAATGTATTTAAGCACTTCATCCAGACGTTGCGAGTTATCAGTGGTGTACTGACGCATATCTGTTGATGACAGGACATTCTTCTCTTCAGTTAATGATAATCGACAAAGAATATCCAATAGCTTAATCGATTGTTCTGCCGGCGTCAATTCAATTATCCCAACCAATTCATTATGAAGCAGCCTGCTAACATCTTTACCAAAGCCTACTCCAAATTTTGATTGCTCAAGCAGCTGGTTAACACCTGAGAATTCGGGCAGATTAAAGGTTCCTTCGCCAATAAAATCTTTCGTAAATTTCAGGACAATGGTTTTTACCTTATTCTCGTCATCTTCTTTATAAAAGGATGGGTCGTTACGCCATAAATGTGGTAAATAAGGCCCAACTAATACCAAATCACCTGGAAAAAACTGAGAAACACTATCACCAACGAAGCGTATTCCATTACTCTGAGATATATAGAGTAACTCATACTGTGGATGATAATGCCAGGAAGAGTCCAGACATGGAATTTCCTTTTTGGTAATATCCAAACGTTCATTCTTAAAACTATCGGTATTTTTTAGTATCAGCTTCATAGCCTGCAATTATACTAATTTTTCTTACTCTATAAGTAATTAAACAGCCTTTTGTAAAGAAATGTTTATTAAACAGAGTCGCCATTGACTTTCGACTCCATTTTAATCTAAAAGACTGATTGATAAGTTATAGTCATAAAACAAGAGTGCAATAAAAAACCCATCAATAGCATCATACTAAAGATGGGTTAATATACACAAATAACTAATCTGAGTTCGATTTAATTTTCATAGCTCAGCTTACTATTTTGTAATTTCCATAAACTCAACGGGTGATCCATTATGGACAATAAATGCGACTCTGACACCTTCTCCCGATGAGAAGGTTTCTACCAGAATATCTTTCCCTTTTAACGCTTCTTCAATGTCATCAACCAGATAAGCTACATGTGGTACTTTCCTAAACATGTCGGGCATGGGACTATCATCATCGCATTTAATCCACTCTATCCTGAACTCATCTTTTTCGAAATTCGTATAATGAATTTTACCGGGTTCATAAAATCCATCCCACTCTTTCTCATCGGTGGTTGGAATGCCAATATGGCTAAACTGATATTGCATATTTCTTTATTTTAAAGCACTGATAATAAACTTCAATTGATATTTGCCAGACTTTAGCTTGTAAGGCGGTAAGCGTTCCGATAAGGTTCCTCCGACAGCCGCCTGTACCTGATCAATATTTAATGTGTAATACCCCTGAGGCTCCAGGTCAAAAGGATGCTTTGCTTTGTCAAGATTCTCCTGTGAATATGGCCACACCGCAAAACTGAAATCAGCTTCTGCACTGATCTTCAATCCTGCATTTTTATCAGACAATGTTAACCAGCTTACGCCTGTTCTGTTTCCATTTTCCTGTGGCATAGCATAGTTGTAAAACAAATCGTCCGTCGTAAAAGAATATTCATCTTTCACAACACTTCTCATTCTATCTATATAAGATTCATGAGGTCCGTTACCATAGTATGTTGTTTGAGAATAAGATGAAGGAACACCAGTTGTCATTCCAAAGCGAATAATGTCTGGCAAACCAGCATCAGCATCCATATCCATTGATACCTCAACCTGGCCGGAAGCATGTATCTTATAGGTAATTTTTAAATCCACTTTATCTTCCAGAGATCGCTTAACCGATATGATATGAGCACCATTTGCATCACTTGATTTGTAGATACTCACGGTCTTCAAAGAAGCATTAACTCCTGACCAAAACGCGTTTGATTTTTTATAAGCATTGCTGTTCGCAGCCCTTACATCATTATCAACACCGGCACGTGTAAAATTAGGACGCAGTGGAGCCAGTAACTGTTCTACTCCTTTTAATTGATATGAGGTTAACTCACCGTTTTGCTTTGAAATACGAACAGAAAACCCCTTCCCGCTAAACTGATAGTCTGAGTCTGTATCAATAACATTAACAGTTCCTTTAGAATTCTTAACGAGACTAGCTTGTTCTGCCTTTTGCAACGATAACTGATTAGTCGCAACTTCATATCCTTTTTTACACCACAAACGATCCGTTTTTTCAAGTAAACTCAAGCGTAACCAATAATCTGCTGTCGTTTTATACTTATATGGCTTAAGCGGTACATTTACAACGGCCGAAGTTCCGGCAGCAATATCCTGCGATGCCAGGACACCATCTTGAATTGTTTTACCGTCTTCAGCCAACTCCCAACGAATATCATACTGATTAAGGTTTGTGAATGAAAATCGATTAATGATTCTCACTTCATTTCGTACTTTATTTGCCCATTCAAAAACCGCCGGCTGGAACACATGTTTACATTCCCAGGCATGCGGATTAGGTGTGCGATCGGACGCAAACACACCATTCAGGCAAAAGTTTTGATCATTGGGCTGATCTCCATAATCTCCTCCATAGGCGAAAAATTGTTGTCCACTTTCATGTGTTTTAAGTAAGCCCTGGTCAATCATATCCCAAATAAAGCCACCAATTAGATTGGGGCGTGCCCGAATCTCATCCCAGTAATCACCCAAACCTCCAATTGAGTTACCCATGGCGTGCATGTATTCACACATAATAATCGGGCGATTAATATGACCGCTTTCAGACATACCTACGATTTGATGTAACTCGGGGTACATACGGCTTATCACATCAACAAAAGCCGGATCATCAGGGTTGGCATATACCGGCCATTTACTCATTTCATAACCAGCACCTTCAATATATAGCGGATGTGTCGGATCGCCCTGTGCACCTTCATAATGAACAAATCGTGAAGGATCAAAATCCTTAATCCATCCTGCAGCAGCAGCAAAAGCTGGTCCAGTGCCCGACTCATTACCCAATGACCAACCAATCACGCAGGCATGGTTTTTATCGCGCTCTACCATACGAATAACACGACTCAGAATAGCAGCCGGCCATGTTGGACTGCATGGGATATAGCTTCCCAGATGATGACACTCGATATTGGCCTCATCCATAACATATATTCCATACTCATCACAAAGTTCGTAAAAATAAGGATCGTTCGGATAATGGGAAGTACGAATGGCATTGAAGTTAAATTGCTTAGCCAACTCTATATCCTTCTTAATCTCCTCTCTAGTTAAGGCTTTTCCATTAACCGCACTATGATCATGACGGTTCACACCCATTATCTTAACTACCTCTCCATTTATCAGTAGTTCATTGTCTTTACTAAACTCAACTCGTCTAAAACCAATCTTTGTACTTCGTGCCTCAACAGTTTCTCCTTGAGGATTCACAACTTTAAAGACCACTTGATACAAATATGGATCTTCAGCAGACCATTTTCGAGGGTGACGAATATTGGCTTCCAACAATGCAAACTTAGGTAGATCACGTGGCGGCCAACGCTCTTCGTAAACATCCTTTACAGAGGTTCTCATTGGTTCATCCAGAACCTTAATACCACTTCTATCATATAGTTGAGCTTCCAGTTTCCAGCCCTCTAACTGGTTCGCATCACCTTTCATCCATATTTTAGGACGAATCTCTAATTTTGCATCCTCCAGGTTGCTATCGAAATTGGTTCGGATATTAAAATCATTCAACGAAATCCTGGGCTGTGCCAACAACATCACGTCACGATGAATACCGCTTAAACGCCACATATCCTGGTCTTCGAGATAACTTCCATCGCTCCACCTAAATACTTGCACAGCCAACTTGTTTTTACCTGCTTTTAGATAATCAGTAATATCAAATTCAGCGGCTAAACGACTTCCCTGGCTGTAACCGACTTCCTCACCATTCACCCATACATAAAAAGCTGATGATACACCTCCAAAATGAAGAATAATGCTTTGATTATCCCAATCGGCCGGCACTTCAAAATAACGCACATAACTTCCTACAGGATTATCGCGATATATCTTAGGAGGAATTGGTGGTTGGGGACCTTTCCAATCGTATGTCAGATTCGGGTCAAGGATGTTAGGCGTAAACGGGTAAGTGATATTAGTATAAATGGGTTGTCCATAACCCTTCAACTCCCAATTAGAGGGTACTATCATGTTATCCCATTTGTCAACATTAACATCCGAATTCATAAAATCTTTTGAACGCTCTTCAACCTTACCCACATAACGAAATTTCCATGTTCCATTCAAGGACAACATTCGTGATTTGGTTCGGTCAGCGTCTTTGGCATCCTCGGCATTTTTATACGAATATCCCGCCACACGAGCAGGCAGTTTATTCTTCTCAAATAATAACTCATTCTCCCAGTCATTCTGAGCAAAAAGCAAGGAAAAACTTAATAAGGAGCATAATATAAAAGCGATTATTCCTTTCATTACGTGTGTATTTAAAAACAAATTGGCACATTAATCGAGATTAATGCACCAATTCAAAAACAATTATTATCGAACTACTCTCCCTGATGCAGAACCTCCCATGAGTGATTCTACCTCAGTACGATTGACATAGTTAAAGTCGCCATTTATTGAATGACATAAACAAGATGAAGCAACTGCAAAACGGATTGCATCTTCAGACCTGGCCAATTCAGGTGTATTTAAAGCAAATACCAATCCGGCACCAAATGAATCACCACCTCCTACTCTATCGATGATATTCTTAATTTCATATGGTGCATATTCTCCATCTTTCAGAGGTGCAAAATGTGCTTTTTTAGTCTTCGCATCATACAACATCGCCCCCCAATTGTTATGCGTGGCCGATAAGCTTTCGCGCAAGGTAATAGCCACCTTTTTCACATTCGGAAACTGCTTCACAATCTCTTTAGCCACATCAGTATACTTAGTCACATCCAACTGTCCACCTTCAATATCTGTATTTTCAGCCGAGATACCCAATACATCGTGTGCATCCTCTTCGTTGGCAATCACTACATCAACAAACGGCAGTATGGCACGCATGGTTTTTTCTGCCAGCTGATTGGCGGAGGTTCCGGTTTGCCATTGCCATAGCTTTTTTCTAAAATTCAAATCACACGAAACAGTTAAACCTTTAGCTTTAGCCGTGCGAACAGCTACTTCTGTTGCCTGAGCTGATACTTCAGATAAGGCTGGTGTAATTCCTGTTGTGTGCAACCAACCTGCTCCTTTCAGCAAGGTATCCCAATCATAAGCCTCACCTTTGGTCATTGATACAGCAGAATAATCGCGATCATACATCACCTTGCTTGGGCGCTGATTGGCGCCTCGTTCAACAAAATACAGTCCGAAACGCCCGTAATCTGTTAGTTTAATACCTGACGGATCTACATCAATGCCCTTTAACACCTGCATACAAGCTTCTGTCATCTCGTTATCAGGCAAAGCCGTAATAAACTTAACATCACCCCCCAGCATTGAAATTGATGCCGCCACATTAGCTTCTGCTCCTGCAAAGGTCATATCCAGTTTACCCGGCATACTTTGGCGGAAGCGTTGAAAATTTTCGGGACAAATACGCCCCATTATCTCTCCGAAAGTTATTATTGTCTTCATATCTTGAGCTTCTGTTACCAGCTACCGGTTTTATAGCATCTGGTATGATATTATTAGTTCTTATGTATTTCTAATATTGGCAATTAAGGTGCTTATCTCTCGGGCATTGCGCGTAATCAGCTCCCAGTTTTCAGCCTGAATCATATCGCGCTTAGCAATCCAGGAGCCACCAATGGCAGTGATTAATGGTGATTCGAGGTAAGTGCGGGCATTGGAAATATTACATCCTCCCAAAGGAATAAATTTCAAATCCAGGTATTGATAAGGTGCAACCATACTTTCCAGATGAGCCAATCCCCCTGAAGTTTCTGCCGGAAACAGCTTTAAAATCCGACAACCTTCATTTATTGCCATTTCAATATCTGTCGGAGTCATAATACCCGGACCAAAGTTTAAGCCCTGCTTAACAGCCTCAGCAATCACTTTAGGGTTACACCCGGGTGCCACTGCAAAGTCTGCACCTAAATCCACCACCGCTTTAACCTGCTCTGTACTGATAACCGTTCCAAAACCCAGGGTCATCTCAGGCACTTCTTTTTTGATAAGCTTTGCTGCTTCATAAGCAGCAGGCGTGCGAAGTGTCAGCTCAATTGCTGTAACGCCTCCTGCCAGCAAAGCCTTTGCCACCGGAACAGCGTGCCTAACATCATCAATGACCAATACTGCCATCACACCGGCATTATCAATTGTTTTAATTATTTCAGGCGACATGGCCTGTTTATTTTGTGTGTACATTTTTATTAGACTATTAGATTGAAGACTAATAGACTGTTAGAGTAGTATGGTAACTTATAGAATTTTTGCCTTAAAAATTTATAAGTCTAACTTCTCATTATCTACAAGTCTAAAACTACAATGCCGTTGAAATTCGTTTCTTAACCAGGTAATCATTCAGTGCCAGATACGAACAGTCGTGGCCAATACCACTTTCTTTAATACCGCCATGTGGAAGGTAAATAGCATATTTAACTCCATTTACCTGAACTTCACCAAACATCAGTTCTTCAGATACCTTACGAATAACCGTCTGATCATTTGAAAACAGGTAAGAAGCGAGTCCATATTCTGTATCATTAGCTATTTCGATGGCTTCATCAATGGTTGAATATTTCATCATTGCCGCAACAGGTCCGAAAATTTCCTCACGGAAACAGCGACTATCGCGTGTAATGCCAGATAAGATTGTTGGCTCCATATAGAATCCTTTGTCGAATCCTGCCGGCACCTTACCACCCAATACCAGTTCAGCACCTGAAGCCACATCATCGGCCACCATCTTAAGCACACGCTCCTGGTCTTTTTTAGTAACCAATGGTCCCATATCAGGCTTATTTTCAATTCCAAATCCTAATTTTAGTTTAGAGGCTTTTTCCTTAAATAAGGTCAGGAAATCATCATAAATATCCTCATGAATAATAAAGCGGTTTGGCGATACACATATCTGACCTGAGTTACCATACTTCAACGCTACCCCAATGTTGGTGGCCAAGTCTAAATCAGCATCCTTATGAACTATATATGGGGCATTACCGCCCAGCTCAAGACTTACATGCTTCACAGTTGTGGCTGAATCGGCAATAACGCGTTTACCCGATGCCGATGAACCAATCATGGTTAACACCTTAGGGATCGGACTTTTTGTCATTGTTGTTGCAACTTCACTTACAG
>JAKSBD010000591.1 GCA_022361295.1 Bacteroidales bacterium | reverse complement strand
TTTCCGCATCCCGATATTCATAGAAGAAACACAGGGTATGCATTAGATTACTTAATAGATGCCTATCCTTACAAGGAAGAGGGTGGGCAGTTTAATATGTGTAAGCTTCTGGCCGGTTCTGAAGGAACCTTATTTTTTACTACAGAAATAAAGCTTAATCTAATAGATATGCCCCCCAGGGAGAAAGGTCTGGTTTGTGTGCATCTTAATTCTTTGGAGGAAGCTTTGGAAGCTAATTTGGTTGGATTACAGTTTAATCCCGGTGCCATTGAGTTAATGGATAAAGCGATAATGGATCTGACTAAAAAGAATGTTCTTCAAAATAAGAATCGTTTTTTTGTAGAAGGTGATCCAGAAGCGTTATTATTGGTTGAGTTTGCCCGTCACAGTAAAAATGAAATCGTGCAGCTGGCCAATGAGTTGATTGCTGCCATGCAGGACAAAGGTTTTGGTTATGCCTATCCTGTGCTATATGGAGCTGATATTAGCAAGGTGTGGAATTTGCGAAAAGCTGGTTTGGGTGTCTTAGGTAATATGCCTGGAGATGAACGTCCTGTTCCTGTAATTGAAGATACGGCCGTTCGTCCGGAAGATTTACCGGCTTTTATTGCAGATATAAAAAACATGCTCAATAAATATGGTAAGGAATGTGTGTATTATGCACATATCGGAACTGGAGAATTGCACCTGCGTCCTGTGTTGAATATGAAAAAGGAAGAGGATGTTGAGCTGTTTTATCAGATAGCAAAAGATACGGCAGAAATCGTTAAGCAGTATAAAGGTTCATTGAGCGGAGAGCACGGAGATGGGCGTTTGCGTGGCCAGTTTATTTCTCTGATGGTAGGTGAGTATAATTACCAGTTATTTAAGGATGTTAAAAAGGTCTTTGATCCGGGAAACATATTTAATGTTGGTAAAATAACTGATACGCCGAAGATGAATACTTCTTTGCGCTATAAGAGTGTGGAAAATAAACTGGGCGATAATGGTTTATTCGATTGGTCTTCTACAATGGGATTGGCCCGTGCTGCTGAGAAATGTACCGGATCAGGCGATTGCCGAAAGAGTCATTTAATCGGAGGAACCATGTGCCCGAGCTATATGGGGTCTCGCGATGAACGTCAGACAACCCGCGCCAGAGCAAATATGTTACGTGAATTCTTCGCCGGAACGATTCCTTCTACAAAAATGGGATACGATGAAGTGAAGGAAGTGCTTGATTTGTGTTTGTCATGTAAGGCCTGTAAGACCGAATGCCCGAGTAATGTAGATATGACAAAGCTGAAAGCTGAGTTTATTAACGCCTATCACGAACAGTTTGGTGTTCCATTGCGCTCGAACCTGATTGCTCATTTGCCTTCGTTCAGTAATTTATTGATGCCATTTTCATACCTATATAATATAGGTATCAAAAATAAATGGATAAAGGTGGTCAATGAAAGGTATTTGGGCATTTCGTCAAAACGACACTTACCTGGCCTCTCAAAGCAATCATTGATTAGGTGGAACAAAAAACGTAATGCTTCAAACAACAAAAAGCAGATATACTTTTTTGCTGATGAGTTTACCAATTATAATGATACCAAAGAGGGAATTGCTGCTGTTTTGCTTTTAGAAAAGTTAGGTTATAAAGTGGTTGTTCCAAACCATAAGGCAAGTGGTCGAACCTATCTGTCCAAAGGTTTATTAAAAGGAGCCTGTAAGCTGGCTGTTCAAAATGTTTCCATTTTAGCTGAAATTATCAATGAGGAGGCACCATTGATAGGAATAGAACCTTCTGCTGTTTTAACTATACGTGACGAATATCCCGAATTGGTGCCAGATAACCTGAGGGAGAAGGCTGATCGAATAGCCAGCCAAACCTACACGTTTGAGGAGTTTATTGCGCGAGAGTATAATGAGGGTAGGATTTCCTCTGAGTTGTTTGTTGATAGTAAACAAACAATCAGGTATCATGCGCACTGTTATCAAAAAGCATTATCGGATACGAAATTGACTCAGACTGTATTGGAAATACCAGAAAACTATACTGCTGAAGAGATTCCTTCCGGCTGTTGTGGAATGGCAGGTTCCTTTGGGTATGAAAGTGAACATTACGATTTGTCCATGAAGATAGGCGAGTTGGTGTTGTTCCCTGAAGTAAGGAAGGCAGAAAAGGATTCGCTTATTGTTGCAGCAGGAACATCGTGCCGTCATCAGATAAAAGATGGAACTGGTGTTGAAGCAGTGCATCCGGCCATAGTACTGTATAATGCTTTAAAGTAATGGATTGATATTATTCGCACTGTTTCTTATCTTTATTTGTTTTTTGCCAAAACTTGACGGATAGTAAGTGAGCATTTTTCTATAAAATAGAAGGAGTAAAGAGGGGCTTAAAAACATGACAAAACGCAATTGCTTACAATTTTTGACTATTGGGGGCCTTCTGTTTTGGTGATAATTGTCATGAAGTGCTAAAAAACATGTTTGAATAATTCGTAAAACACAGTAAATCAAGGTTGTAATAAAAAGGCAAAAAACTTGAAATTTCCTTACGAATTATAATGTCGTTATATAAAAATATATATTTTTGAATCATAATTATTACAAATAACAAGATCCAACATTTAATACCTTTTCAATATGGACGCTAAGATGAAGGAATTCATGGACAGCGTTAGGGTTAAAAACCCTGGCGAAGACGAATTTTTGCAGGCAGTGCAAGAAGTAGTAGAAACAGTTTGGGATTTCTATCAGGAGAACCCTCACTATAAAAAAGCTAAGATACTTGAACGTATGTGTGAGCCTGAGAGGGTAATCATGTTCCGTGTACCTTGGGTTGATGATAGTGGCGAGGTGCAAGTAAACAGAGGTTTCCGTGTTGAGTTTAACTCGGCAATTGGTCCTTATAAAGGTGGTTTACGTTTCCACCCTAGTGTAACTTTAAGTGGTCTTAAGTTCTTAGGCTTTGAGCAGACTTTCAAAAATAGCTTAACTACCCTTCCAATGGGTGGTGGTAAAGGTGGTTCTGATTTCAACCCAAAAGGTAAGTCAGATAATGAGATCATGCGTTTCTGCCAGGCTTTCATGAGTGAATTATTCCGTCACATTGGTCCTAACACTGACGTACCTGCAGGTGATATCGGTGTTGGTGGTCGTGAAATCGGTTACTTATTCGGTCAGTATAAGAAGCTTCGTAACGAATTTACTGGTGTATTAACTGGTAAGGGAGCTGAGTATGGTGGTTCATTGATTCGCCCTGAGGCTACAGGTTTTGGTGCTATTTATTTCGTTCGTGAAATGTTAGCTACTAAAGGTGAAACAATGGAAGGTAAAACTGTTTCTGTTTCAGGTTTTGGTAACGTTGCATGGGGTGCTGCATTAAAAGCTGTTGAGTACGGTGCAAAAGTAGTTACTATTTCAGGTCCTGATGGATATGTTTATGATCCGGAAGGAATCTCAGGAGAGAAAATTGATTACATGTTAGAGTTACGTGCTTCTAACCAGGATATCGTTTCTCCTTATGCTGAACGCTACCCTGAAGCTACATTCTATGCTGGTAAAAAACCATGGGAGCAGAAAGTTGATATTGCAATCCCTTGTGCAATTCAGAACGAATTAAACGAAGAAGATGCTAAGACTTTGATTGCTAACGGATGTCAGGTAATTGCTGAAGCATCTAATATGGGATGTACAGCAGAGGCTGCTTTCTTAGCAACTGAAAAGATTGGTTTCGCTCCGGGTAAAGCTGTTAACGCAGGTGGTGTGGCAGTATCTGGTTTGGAAATGACACAAAACAGCATGCGATTGAACTGGACAGAAAAAGAAGTAGATGATCGTTTAGATCAAATCATGACCAGCATTCACAATGCATGTGTTCAATATGGAACTGAGCCAAACGGCAAAGTAAATTACATCAAAGGAGCTAACGTTGGCGGTTTCGTGAAAGTGGCCGATGCAATGATTGCTCAAGGTGTTGTTTAAATTTTTCTAGATGCAACAATATAGGCCGTCTCCTCCCCGGGACGGCCTTCTTGTAAGCCAAAACGTGGAATAATACCAAAAATATCATCAAATGATTGATATAAATTGTTTCTTTAAAATTTCTCACTTCTTCATAAAATATCAATGTAGCTAAGGCTATATATCTATTTTATTCATTGTAGAAACTCTAAATAATTCAATTTAATCATCATCATTCAATAATACATTTGGTATAAATCATTTGTTAATCGACCTGTAAATCGATAAACATTGGTATTTTTGGGCTCACAAAAACTGAAGAAACGTGATTGATACACATTCACACATATACTTATCTGAATTTGATGAAGATAGGGCAGAAGTTGTTGAGCGGGCAAAAAAGGCAGGGCTTACTAAAATTTTGTTACCTAATGTTGATGGGGAAACCATTGAGTCGATGCATCAGCTGGAGAAGCAGTTTAGTGGTTTTTGTCATGCCATGATGGGGGTGCATCCAACATCTGTAGACAAGAACTATAAAACAGCACTTGATGAAGTGAAAAAGCACCTGGATGCAAGACCATATATTGCTGTTGGCGAAATTGGTATCGACCTGTACTGGGATAAAACTTATCGGGCTGAGCAGATGGAGGTCTTTGAGCAGCAAATCATTTGGGCAAAAGAGCTTAAATTGCCGATTGTTATTCATTGTCGCGAAGCATTTGCAGAGGTTTTTGAAGTTGTAGAGAAGCAATTAGATGACCGCCTATATGGTGTGTTTCATAGTTTCTCAGGTAATCATGAAGAAGCAGAGCGAATTCTAAGCTATGACAACTTTATGATGGGAATCAATGGTGTGGTAACTTTCAAAAATACGAGCCTGAGAGAGGTGGTGAAAGATATTCCATTAAATAAACTGGTATTGGAAACAGATGCACCATATCTGGCACCGGTGCCAAAACGCGGCAGACGAAATGAGCCGGCTTACCTTGAAAAAGTAGCAGAAACAATTGCACTTGTACACGGTAAAGATATTGAAGAGGTTAAAAAGCAAACAACCATAAATGCAACACAGCTTTTTGCTGTATAAAGTAAGATTAGAGATGGAAGAAAGAAAGATATTAATAATTTATACCGGAGGTACAATTGGTATGGTTATCGATCCTGAAACCAATTCATTGGTGCCTTTCGATTTTGAAAGTATTTCAAAGCAAGTACCTGAATTACGTCGATTTGATTTTCAGGTCAAGAGTATTTCTTTCGAACCTCTTATTGATTCTTCAGATATGCACCCTGATATATGGGTTGAATTGGTGGAACTTATTGAAGAAAATTATTCCTCATATGATGGTTTCGTTATTCTTCATGGTACCGATACGATGGCCTATACAGCCAGTGCATTGAGCTTTATGCTTCAAAATCTAAAAAAGCCTGTTGTTTTAACTGGTAGTCAGTTGCCATTAGGAACCATTCGTACGGATGGTAAAGAAAATTTAATTACAGCCCTGGAAATTGCAGCTGCACAAAAAAATCGTCAGGCACTTGTACCCGAGGTATGTATATACTTTAAGGATAAATTATTCAGAGGTAACAGAACAACCAAATACAACGCAGAGCATTTTCACGCTTTCCGTTCCGATAATTATCCTCCACTTGCAGAAGCCGGGATTCATCTAAAATACAATTATCCATATATAAGATATACCACACTAAACGGAACTTTTAGAGTGTCAAAGAAAATGGATACCAATGTAGCGTTGCTGCGTATTTTCCCGGGTATCAATAAAGATGTGGTTAAAGCCGTATTAAATGCACCTAATATTAAAGCAGTAGTATTAGAAACTTACGGTTCAGGTAATGCCCCAACCAAACAATGGTTTTTAGATGCCATTAAAGAAGCGCTTGATCGCGATTTAATAATATTAAATGTAACGCAATGTCTGGCAGGAAGCGTTGAGATGTGGCGTTATGAAACCGGTGTTCACCTATTAGAATTGGGTGTTATTGGTGGTTATGATATGACAACAGAGACTGCTGTTACTAAGTTAATGTATCTTTTGGCCAACTGTTCATCAATTGATGAGGTAAAAGCAAGCCTGAATAAATCGCTACAGGGAGAGATTCACATATAAATCACAGGTCGTCGTATTTTAAAGGCTAATCTTAATCTTTAATTCTTTTAGGTTAGCTTTTAGGTAGTTGCATTGTTGAAAAGATGTAACTTATCTTTCTGTGTCCGAATATTTAACTCGAATAGGCAGCAATATGTTGTGAATAACGAAAATTAACAGTTCAAAGTTTGTAATTGACTTTTTTTTTGTAATTTGCAACCCTGAAAAATTAAAGGGTTTGAACCTTTTT
>JAKSBD010000515.1 GCA_022361295.1 Bacteroidales bacterium | reverse complement strand
GCCTAATACTGACAGGGCAGCCGTGGTGGCGTTGGTGGTGGCCGTAAGTCCATCAGTCACATTCATACAGCCTCCTGTTTCATGGCGGTATGGCCCCAGGTCCTTTTCAATTTTACTTTTCTCTGCAAGCTTATTCCCCGTATCTTCCAGCAAGGACACCCAGATGAATTGAGTATATGGGGCACTGGTATCCTGATGGGGTACATGCTTAAAGTCATTTAGTTCCCTGACCTGCTGTTTGCTTTGGGTTTTTAACCAGGTTAATACACGCCCTTTTTTGTACATGTAAAGTATCAGTTCACATCGTTTAAAGGCTGCGTAATGAATTAAATCCAGATCGTCTTCATGGCGATACGACAGATACCCGGCCATTTTATCCGTATCAAGGCGAATACCGAGTACCAGGCATAACATCCAGCCGAATGAAGTATAATACAGATCCGGTTCGCCGCTTTTATTCATGAATGAGTGGTCCGGCATCATTTGAGTTTGCACGAATGCAGATAAGTGATCAATGGCTTCTCTTCCAAGCTGATCCTTACCCGATTTTAGTGTCTCCAATATGTTTGCTGAAATACTCTGCATATTATTTTAAAATACGTCCTGTAACCCTGAAGAGCAGACGTTTTAATTCTGTGTTAGTGATTTGGTTCAGAGTCGTCAGTGCTTCCTTGTGATAGCTGTCTACCATTGTCTGCACACGTGAAATGGCACTTTCCAGCATGTGTACATGTTCCACTGACCTTAAGAAGCCTTTCAGGTCTTCCGTATGCAGTAAGGAATGCACGAACAGCTCATCATCGGTATCTTCGCATATTGCCGCTATTACAGCCGAAGGACGGATAATAAGGGGATCGTCTGTTTCGAAATCCTCTATGTCATCCTTAAGCTGGTAAGCAATACCTAAAGCATTGGAGTATTTGCTAAGTATCTCGCGTGTTTCTTCATGGTCATCTGCACAAAGTGAACCTATTAGCAGTGAAACTTCAAAGGCCGGCACTGTCTTGTGTTTAAAGATATCCAGTATAAAGTCCATATTTAAAGGCTGTGGATTTTTACTCCACTCAAGTTCCATTCCCTGTCCTTTGCACAGGGCAATGTGTGCTTCTGAGGCTACTTTGATTAAGCCCATGTGATCGCATTGTGCAAGGAGGCGATAACCTTCGCCCAGGTACATGTCACCTACATTAATGGCCATTGGCACACCATGGGTGGCATTGACAGTTTCCTTACCATAGCGTACTAAATCTTCATCCTCTATGTCATCATGCACCAGTGAGGCCTTGTGAAAGCATTCAATGGCAATGGCTGCGCGTTGTACTTTTTCCGGTATTTCATTTTTTCCGCTTACGGCCATGTAAGTGGCTGCCAGCAGGTAAGGACGCCAACGTTTTCCATCACCACCCATCCATTGCCTGGCAATAAGCGATGTCTGGTCATCAAGGGGTGAAAGTACCTTACTCAGGTTTTCGGGCTGAAACCAGGTTTTAATGGTGGATTTCAACAGGTCATAATTGAGCAGGCTGGCGGTTTGTTCCGACTTCATTCCCATGATATGGTACACGTAGCTTTCATCTACCGTGGTGTCTTTGCAACCTTCTTCATTCAGTGGAATAGCTAATCCGGGTACGGCATTGTTGATCAGAAGAGGAAAGGCTTTCTCCAGCGAGTCCAGGCAACTTACGCCAATCACCGCATCCACCACACCACTTTCAACCAGGCCAACGACTGATGTAAACCCTTCAGCCACCAGGCTCATCATACCCAGCTCTTCGGCACGTGTCTGCAAATCAGGAATATTACACTGCGAGCACAAGTTACAAAGCAAGCCAAGCTCATCAATGTCTGCCTTACAGGATGATGCATTGCTCAGGCATTTAGGGAGTAGTAAAATTCGTTTGTTATGCGGAATGGAAGCTACAGTATCGAACCATACGGCGTTATGCAGTTCCACCATTAGCCAACCTTTTGCTGCCTCATTAAGTTGCCTTTCACTGATCAGCTGCAGTGCCATGTCTGAAAGCAGATCCATTGAAACAGGTGGTGTCAGGTTTTGCTTATCCACGAATGTCTGTATGGCATTTCGTAATACCAGACGTTCTTCTTTCGTGCCCGGAATTTCGTATTTAAATTTCGTCTTTTCCATTCTGCCAAGCTCTTTTAACCATATGCGCCAAATCCGAAGAAGTATTTCTTCTTCATGATTTTATATAATACATTCTCTTCAGGTATTTCACGGCCTTTCTGATCGTGGCCGGCTACCGGTGCCATGCTTCTGTACTCTTGCAGCACAGTTTGTCGTGATGAGGAATCCTGTGCTTTATACTGTTCGGCGAAATCTGCCAGTTTATTGGGATCTTCCAAAAGGATGCATCCCCTTGAACCGTCTGCTGTCAGCGTTCTCAGGTCTGCCAAAAACTCTGATTCTTCGAATAAGGCCCTGAGGTTGCTTCCGTCTGCGTTGATGAAATCACGGGCCATTTGAATGGGTGGGCAAAATTCCACAGCTCCACCCGGTGATATGTGGTGACTCATGCCTGTGGCTGCAGGGCATAATGCATTACCCTGTGCATCCCAATAGGTATCGATAAGGAAAAGCGGGGCGTCCCGGCGCTGTTTCACGATGAATTTACGTAAATCAAGAATCTGATCTTCGTCCAGGGCGTTGGCCGGGTTAGGCTTAGCACCCACCGGACGGTAAATGTAATACCAGAGGTAATGCACGCCTTCCTTAGCCAGCAAGTCAATATATTCTCTGTTTACCAGATCATTATAATTATCCCTGCAGATGCTTGCGGCAGCACCAAACATCAGTCTGGCTTTTTTACAGGCCCTCACGCCTGCTATTGTTTTGTCGTAAACATCATCACTTCCCCGGCGTTTTTCACTTTCTTCTTTCAGGCCTTCAATACTGATTAGCGGGGTGATGTTGCCAAGCTTTTTCATGCGGGACGCTATTTGATCGGTGATCAGCATGCCGTTGGTGAAAAGTTGGAAGTAGCAGTCGGAATGTTTCTCTATGATGTCAAACAAGCCTTTGTACAGCAAGGGTTCACCCCCTAAGATGCCAAAGAAGTAGGAACCACGTTTTTTACTTTCTGTTATGATGCCGTCCAGTTGTTCCTTGCTTAGTGACTTTCGGCCACCTGCCGATACCCAGCAACCACTACAGGTGAGGTTGCAGCTTTCGGTTACTGAAATCATCATGAAAGCAGGGAAGAAGGGCTCGCCTTTTGCCTGTCGCTTTTCAAATTGCCGCATGTTGCTTAGGTTACGCCATGCAAAATTGTAAAGGATTTTCCAGACAAGCCTCGGTGATACCTCCATCGGCACACGCAGCATAGTTCTGAAATTGGCCGTATATTCTCTTATTGTCATTACTATTTATCTCTTTTAAGCATTGAAAAACGATTACGGTTTTGTTGCAAGCGATACTGTAAACGTTTTTGGTACATCTCCGCTTTGACCTCTTCTGTAAATTCTTCTTCTATTTCTGTACCACCGTTAATGGGTGATTTATCGTACTTTGGAAAAATGATAGCCTGACTTGGGCACATGCGCGCACATGCCGGACAATTGTTTTTGCAGTTGTGAGGGTTTGTGACTTTAACCTGTTTGTTTTCGACTGTGTAAACCCCAAATAAGCAGAAGTCGTGGCACTTACCACATTCGGTGCATTTTGATTTGTCTATTACGGGGTACCAGGCGTCCTGATCTTTGTTAACAGGGAGGGCTTCTATCTCTTTATTGATTTCATCAATGGTTTGAGAACTTGTGTCTTCCTTCAGGCCGAATTCAGATAATATTTCCTCAGAGCTGTTCTTTCTGGCTTCAACAATGGTACCGGGGGTGATCCCCAGCCAGTTCATGTGATTATTAACCACCCTGTTATGGCAGGCGATAATGGTACCTTCATTCGCCTTTTTTATTTGATTGGGATCATCGGCAACGAGACGGCAAAGGTCATCTTTTATATCAACCAGGTAGCCATTACTCCTTAAAGTGGCAGTTAAACTGACCAGCTTTTTTTTATCCATAAATGAGCGCGATGTACATGCGCAAATCGTTACAGCCTTTGATTGCATCTTCTATGAATTTGGATTTTGAACCATTAAATTACCTTGAAAATCCTGTTTGTAAATCAAAGCTTACACAAAAAGGAAAAAATAATGAACTAAAACGAATTTTAATTGGGATATAAAACTCCTTAAATCGTTAAAGTTGGATGAGTTAATGTGATATAAGAATGGGATTGTGATAAAAATGAAAATCAACGCTGAGGCGCAGGGTTGGATAGTGAACCATATGTATTGTTTGTTCT
>JAKSBD010000435.1 GCA_022361295.1 Bacteroidales bacterium | reverse complement strand
TTAGGCTTTGATTATGCCCTATTCGATTCAAAAGTTTCGGGAACATTAGACTTATATACCCGAAATACCTATGACTTACTGTGGTGGTATAATGTTCCGGTTCCCCCAAACTTATATCCTCAAACTTACGATAACGTGGGGCAAATTAATAATAAGGGAATTGAATTCACACTGAACTACAACGCAATAAAAACAAGTGATTTTAGCTGGACTTCAACAATTAATTACTCTCTCAACAGGAATAAATTGAAATCTTTCAGTGACGAGGACAAGGGATATGAACTATCTCATATTGATGAAGGATTTGTCAATGTAGATATAAAAGCATACACGATCAGGATTGAAGAGGGAAAACCTTTAGGTAATTTCTATGCCCCTGTCTTTTTAGGCCTTGAAGAACGAGAAGATGGTACCTATCCAATATACAAAGAAGTTGATGGCAATGAAGGGTTTAATGCAGATACTGACCGGGAGTATGTAGGTAATGCCTATCCAAAATTCCGATTGGGATGGAACAATTACATAAAATACAAAAACTTTGATTTTAGTGTCTTTCTGCGAGGAGTATTTGGACATGACATACTGAACTGGCACCGGATGTATTATGAAAACTTCATGTATTTCGGAAGTAAAAATATACTGAGATCATCTTTAGACGATATTAACTACAAAGGTCTGGGAGAATATTCATCGAGATACGTAGAAGATGCTTCATATGTGAAACTGGATAACATTACCTTGGGTTATACTTTTAAACCAAATAAAGTTTTCAAATCGCTAAGAGTCTATTTCACAGGTCAACAATTATTTACAATCACAAACTACAAAGGTGTTGACCCTGAAATAACGCTTGGAGGCTTAGCTCCTGGTGTTGATAATTACTCCTACTATCCGAGAGTCAGAACGTACATTCTTGGCTTTAATATGACATTTTAAGATGTATCTGTAAAAAAATGAAGTTATGGTAAAAAAAGTAATAATAGCAGTTTTTGCAATTGTTTTAATTGGAACATCAAGTTGTACCGATTTGGACGAACAGGTCTTTTCTTCTGTTTCTGCCGATCAGTTTTATAATAATGAAACTGAAATACTAATGGCCATGGGGCGGGCCTACACCCACCTGCGTAATCAAACTGCCCATATTTGGGGACTAATAGGAGTAAATACAATAGCATCTGATGAAGGCATTATTCCTTATAGGGAACAGAACCTGTGGTGGGATCAGGGATACTGGATTGACCTCCACAGACATAATTTTTACAGTGGGTTGTGGCCAATTATCGATTCATGGGATTATTGTTTTGAAGGAGCAACCTTATGTAATAAACTCATTTTACAAATCTCTGAATCACCAGTAGAGTTTAGCGGCAAAGGAAACATGATAGGTGAACTAAAAATATTACGTGCCTGGTTTTTCTACAATGCCATCGACCTCTGGGGGGACGTTCCTATGGTAACGGATTTTACGGATTTGTCTCTTCCTGGTAAAACATCAAGAACTGAGGTCTTTAATTTTATCGTACAAGAAATAAACGATAATATTTCTGGCCTGGATGATTATTCCACTTCAGAAAACTATGGAAGACTCAACAAAGCTGCAGCATACACGCTATTAGCAAAGCTATATCTAAATTCAGAAGAGTGGACAGGAACAGCTCGTTGGGAAGAAGCAAAACAGGCATGTGATGCTGTCATTAGTATGAATCATTACATTTTAGAGTCTGATTACTTTAGCAATTTCAGTCCAACAAATGAAAATTCCGGTGAAAATATTTGGGTTGTTCCATTTGACAATGTAGTAACTACCGGATGGGGGAATTCTTTTATGATGATGAATTTCAGCCTGCACAGTTTAAGTACAGCAACTTTTGGGTTTTCAGGTTTTACCTGGGATGGACTGGCAGCAACAGAAGCACATTATAATTTATATGACGAAAATGATTCACGGATCAATTCCTGGTTAGAAGGCCCTCAATATTCGATGAGCGGAGAACCTCTTTGGATTACAGCAGGCAGGCAATTAACTTATCGCCCATATATTCATAACCTTTATGAGCCAACCGATCCAGCTTTGCTTGATGATGGCGTCAGGGTTCAAAAGTGGATGTATGAAGCAGGAAATTTAAGCTGGCCCCGCGGAATGAGTAATGACTGGTCAATCTTTAGATATGCAGATATTCTCCTGATGAAAGCAGAAGCTTTAATGAGAGCCAATGGAGGGATGGCAACACAAGCAGCTGTTGACTTGGTTAACATGGTTAGAGAAAGAGCATTTGGCAACTCAGATTCCAACTATTCAATGGCTTCACTGAGTCTTGAGGAATTATTAAAAGAACGTTCGAGAGAATTAGCCTTTGAAGGACATCGCCGAAATGATCAGATCAGGTTTGGAACATGGTCAAATACATGGAAATTTAAAGATGCTGGTGATTCTCACTTAAAGCTCTATCCAATACCGTTTACAGCACTTAATGCTAATCCAAACTTATCGCAGAATCCAGGATATAACTAAACAATAACAACGTATAAATAAACACATTCGTTCTAGTAATATAGTTAGTTTTAAGGGCAAGACCCCAAGAGCAGAATTTCTGATTCCAGGGTCAAAACCCCTCCAATTTCAGAAATCAAATTATCAACAATAAAAATTTAAAATAATGAAAAATAGCCGAATATTAGTTTTACTTATTTTTTTCCTAAGTGTCTCAATAATTTCTTGCGGAGTAAATAATAAGCCTGTGAAAAAGGTTAAAATGACCAAGAAAGAGTTATTAAACAAAGTTAAAGGAGGCTGGGCCGGACAAGTAATTGGAGTAACTTATGGTGGCCCTACAGAATTTAGGTATTTGCAAAAAATGATCCCTGATACGGTTACACTAAGGTGGGATAATGATTTGCCCAAATTCTTCTATGATACATTTCCCGGATTATACGATGATATTTACATGGATCTGACTTTTGTTGAAGTATTTGAAAAAGAAGGTCTGGATGCTCCAGCCAGTTCCCATGCAAAAGCCTTTGCATATGCTGACTATATGCTTTGGCATGCGAATCAGGCTGCTCGCTATAATATCCTCAACGGGATTATGCCACCGGAATCAGGACATTGGAAATACAACATGCACGCAGATGATATTGATTTCCAGATTGAGGCTGACTTTGCAGGTCTTATGTCACCTGGAATGATAAATACCTCAGCAGAAATTTGTGATAAGATTGGTCATATTATGAATTATGGTGATGGGTATTACGGAGGTGTATATGTAGCT
>JAKSBD010000655.1 GCA_022361295.1 Bacteroidales bacterium | reverse complement strand
CGCAAAAGAAATTGTTATCAGTACCATGGCTGTTATATACCATTCAGATGATGATTCAGAGGAATCATCGAAATTAATCAGTCAGATACGTGAAGAGAAATATGCCGATGGAACGCCTGTCTTTAATAAAATCACAGCCTTTGGCTTTATGCTGTTTATACTAATCTATTTCCCTTGTGTTGCTGTTATTGCTGCTATCCGAAAAGAATCGGGCGCATGGAAATGGGCATTATTTACAATTGTGTATACAACGGGCTTAGCCTGGATTATGGCTTTTACAGTGAACCAGATTGGCCAATTATTGTTCTAATTTCAATGATACAGGATATATTAACATACATAGCAGTTATCTGGGCTTTTTATCAGGTTATACTCTTTTTCTACAGACTCATGAAACCATCTCCCGGAAAGTCTGCCTGCAGCAGCGGAACATGTGGTTGCGAGGCTAAATCAGAACTTTTTAGCGCCATTAAAAAAGGAAAATACCCTACCCTTGTTGAATAACATAGTTTTGCCTGGTAAGGAAATGATTTGACATGCATCAGCAACATGTGCTACATGCATCTGTAAAAATGTTAGCTTATATGATTTACCAATGTCCATTTTTGATAGTGTGAAGGCATTATCATTTAATAATTGCCTGACCCATGGAAAAAACAAGCAATTATCATTTAATAATTGCTTCACCCACGAAAAAATAAGCCATTATCATTTAATAATTGCCTCTCCCACAGAAAAAACAAGCCATTATCATTTAATAATTGCTTCACCCACGAAAAAAACAAGCCATTATCATTTAATAATGACCTCACTCACGTAAAAAACAAGCCATTATCATTTAATAATTGCTTCACCCACGAAAAAGCCGTCATTATCATTTAATAATGGCTTCATCCACAAAAAAAGCGACATTATTATTTGTTAATTGCATAAAAAAAGCTGCCCGATAGATTTTAAGGGGCAGCCTTTTGTATTTTAGCCTGAAAAGCACAAGCAACTTCAGGATATATTTAAGCTTCAGGAATTCTGTCGAGCACATCAATTAGATGTTTCCAGAATTTCTCAACTGTTTTAACCTCAATACGTTCATCTGGCGAGTGGGCGCCTCTGATTGTAGGTCCGAATGATATCATATCCATTCCCGGATACTTTTCTAAAAACAAGCCACACTCTAATCCTGCATGAATTGCCCTTACAACAGGCTCTTCATTAAATAATGTCTGGTAGGATTCTTTTGTAATTTTCAATATCTCAGAATCGGTATTTGGAGCCCAGCCCGGATAACCATCGGTATGATGCGCTTCTGCTCCGGCTAATTTAAATACCGAAATAACCATATTTGCAACATCTTCTCTGGCACTTTCAACCGAACTACGTTGACTTGTTGTAACAAGAACATGATCATCCTTCATTTTAACCGATGCCAGGTTAGTCGATGTTTCCACCAAGCCCTCAATATCACGGCTCATTTCAATGACACCATGAGGACATGCGTATAAACCATTTAAAAGACGATTCTGACTCTCATGATCCATTACAAACTCAGGCAATTCAACTGACTCGAGCTTCATACGCAATTCAGGCTCTGTAACTTTTAATTCCATTTGTACATCATGAAACAGCATATTATAAGCCACTCTCACCTGCTCTTTATAATTGCCGGGCACAACTGCAATAGCATTTGCTTCACGGGCAATTGCGT
Source organism: Bacteroidales bacterium (assembly GCA_022361295.1). Taxonomy (GTDB): domain Bacteria; phylum Bacteroidota; class Bacteroidia; order Bacteroidales; family Marinilabiliaceae; genus Carboxylicivirga. The sequence goes on along the minus strand of JAKSBD010000655.1, from coordinate 1,048 downwards.
TACGTAAGTTACCTCCATCGAATGAAGCAATGCGTAAATCGTATTTCTCACTGGCTTCCCATAAAAAGCGATTAACTATTTTATTGGCATTACCCAAGCCTTTATGAATATCATCACCCGAATGCCCGCCTTTTAAACCGGAAACAGTCACTTTAAAAGCAAAGCCTTTATCAACTGCCACCTTTTTGAACGGAAATTTAGCAATTGTATCAACACCTCCGGCACAACCAATAAATAGCTCACCATCATCTTCTGAATCCAGGTTTAATAGTATTTTCGATTCAAAAAAGCCTTCTTTGAGTTCAAAGGCACCAGTTAAGCCGGTTTCTTCATCAACGGTAAATAAACACTCTATTGGACCATGTTCAATATTATCGGCAACCAGTAAGGCCATTTGTGCGGCCATACCAATGCCGTCATCAGCCCCCAGCGTTGTACCATCGGCCTTTACCCATTCACCATCAATAATTGGTGTAATAGCATCGGTCTCGAAATCAAACTTTTTATCACTGTTTTTCTCGCAAACCATATCAATATGCGATTGCAAAACAACCGATTTTACATTCTCTCGCCCTGCAGTTGCCGGCTTCTTAATAAGAACATTACCAATATGATCTTTATGCGCCTCCAAACCATTGTCTTCGGCGAACTTTAATAAAAACTCTATTATTTTATCTTCCTTTTTCGAAGGACGAGGCACTTGGCAAATTGCTTCAAAATGCTTCCATACCTCTTGAGGTTGTAATCCTGATAATTTATCCATTATCGTCTATTAGTTAGAATTATTGTTAAATTGGATTTTCTATTATATCATCAAATAATGCTAAAATCTTTTGAATTTCAGCTCTCTTACCTTCCTCGCCTTTACTGTCATATCCAAAACTCAGATTATTAAGCATCCGCCTTATAATTGTTACATTATCGCAAGGTAAAAAATACTCTTCTTTCGGTTGCAGCTTTTGCTGTTTAATAAAATATTCAATTTCTTTTCTACCCAGTACAGCTCCTTTATTTATTGGGTTAATATAAAACAACACAGCAGTCTGAT
>JAKSBD010000111.1 GCA_022361295.1 Bacteroidales bacterium | reverse complement strand
GATACATTAACATTTGAGTTACCTCAACCAGCACTGTCTGCAAAGAGCTATCCTAATCCTTTTGTTGATAGTGCAACCATCGAGTTTAAGGCTGAAAACGATGAGAACGCAATCGTTAATATTTATAGCATCAATGGAGAACTAATTGAAAGCCTGTACAACGGTAAAGTTGAAGAAGGTATGACTTATAAATTTGATTTTACAAGTCATAACAGCGGTAGTACAATCTACTTCTATCGTATCATTTGTGGCAATCAATCAATACAGGGAAAATTAATAAAGGCGACAAGGTAAACCATAATAAGTAGGACAATTTTGGTTATTGACGCAAACGGCTATCATGATTATGATAGCCGTTTTTTTGCACTGCCTTTTAAAGACATTAACTTAATTCCTATAATCAAGCCCCAATTGGTCTGACAACTTCTTAAGTTCAACAGCAACTTCATCGGCCACTTTTATATTTTTTAAAGCCATCAACTTCTCTCCATTTTCATTAAACAGGCAAATCAGATTTTGCTTCTGTTCAATATCAAGTGAACGATTACTACGACTATAGGTACGGTAAACTTTATTAGAATGATAAATACCAATTTTCATAGTTGATTCCACAGATATCCACTTTCCGGTTTTTACAATACCAAATAGCTTATCTCCATTGCGTACTTGTTTTTTGTCATAATCAATAGATGTTAATGGCCTGGTAAAGGCAACAAATGCACCAATGATTACAAGAACAACCCCTCCAAAGCCTGCAATAACAGTTAAAAACAGTCCCGCACAAAATATTACTATACCACTAAAAGAGCCAACCGGACCAAACGTTTTTCCTAAAACATTATATTCTATCATAACTATTCTTTTTTACAAATACTAAGGTAATCATTGAATTTTAATGATCGATATAATTAACAAATCCATATTCTCCGCAACATCCATTGAGATATCTGAACAATATTCACCTATCAGAGCCTACCGCTTATCCTTTGCTAGTTCTAACTTTACAAAGCAATTACAAATACACACAAACATGAGATTTAAACCTTGGTACTTATTAAGCATTGTTATTCTGCTATTATACGGCTGCAATAGCAAACAGGAAACAACAAACATTCAGATAATACCTGAACCTCTTTCGGTTGAAGAGCATAACGACAGGCCTTTTGTCATCAACAACAGGTTCATTGTTCAACTATCCGATTCTGTCATGTTGCCGGCCGTTTCATTATTAAAGGATATTACTCACAAAGATATTGAGTTACTTTGGTCTTCTGAGGGTATAAATAAAAAGGCTGACCTTGTCTTACAGATCAACCCGGAGCTTGACTCTTTAGGTCATGAAGGCTATGTATTAGATATCAATACTAAACAGATTATGATACAATCGGCCGGTGCTGAAGGTTTGTTCTATGCTATTGAAAGTATCAGACAGTTATTACCGGTTTCTTTTGATACCAACACATCCCTAAGTCTTCCGACATGTCGTATAACAGATAAACCTCGTTTTGCCTGGAGGGGCATGCACTTGGATGTATCCCGTCATTTTATGCCAACTTCATTTATAAAAAAATACATTGATTATCTGGCAATGCACAAACTAAATGTGTTTCACTGGCACCTGGTAGATGGCATAGGCTGGCGTATTGAAATCGAATCGCATCCTGAACTGACCAGTATAGGTGCCTGGCGAAAAGTAAAGCCAGGGCTAAAACCATGGCAGGAGTTTGAAGTATGGCGCGAAGGCGACAGTGAAGAGAAATATGGAGGATATTACACCCAGGATGAAATACGTGAAGTAGTGGCTTATGCCGCTCAAAAGCACATCACGGTTATACCTGAAATTGAATTACCCGGTCACTCAGAAGTCGTGTTTCAGTGTTATCCGCACCTGGCATGTAAAGATGCAACAGGTCAACACATCAAGAATACAGGTGTTTATTGTGCTTCCAATCCCAAGGGCTATCAATTACTGGAAGATGTACTGGAAGAAGTATTAGAGCTGTTTCCTTCTGAGTACATACATATTGGTGGTGATGAAGTAAACAAAAAACACTGGAAAGAATGTCCCGATTGCCAGAAGATGATGAATAAGAATGGTTATGATGCTCATGAGCTACAAAGCCATTTTGTTAATCATTTTGATACCTGGCTGAAAAACAAAAATCGAAAACTTATTGGCTGGCACGAAATACTGGAAGGTCAACTATCACCATCGGCTACTGTAATGTTCTGGGCCTCCGAAAAGCAGGTAAAAGAATACCTTGAAAAGGGTCACCCAACTGTATTAACAACAGGTTCACACTTATATTTTGACCATTACCAAAGCATGAGCAAGCACGAACCACAAGCTTTTGGAGGCAATGCTCCACTCAAAAAGGTATATGATTACGAGCCAATACCATCTGACCTTGAACCAAAATATGCAAATTTGGTTTTGGGGGTTCAGGCAAACATATGGACCGAATACATGCCTGATGAGCAGCAGGTTGAATACATGCTATTCCCTCGTATTGCTGCTCTTTCGGAGATAGCATGGCAGCAAAAAGATAAAAAAGACTGGGCTCATTTCAGGCAAAAAATGGATCTTATGCTGGAACGTTACAAATCGCTTGGTGTTAATTATGCCCATAGTGCTTTACGGCCTGAAATAAAATTTGAGCTGCTGCCTCAATCGCAACAAATGAAAGTAACAATAGACACAGAGTTAAACGCTGATGTTTACTACACTGCAGATGGCAGTGAACCTACTTTAAACAGGGCAAATGCATATAGGGACCCATTTCTTTTAGAGTCGTCTGCCACTATTAAAGCAATAGCGGTTAAAGATGGTGAGGTTTATGGCGAAACTGAAGTTAAAGATGCCATATTACACAAAGCAGCAGGGGCAGAAGTCACCTTAAATTGCCAGCCTACTGATAAATATTCGGCTAATGGTCCATATACCCTCGTTGATACTGAATTTGGAGGAGATAAGTGGGGTAATGGTAAATGGCTGGGTATTCTTAATCATGATTTTGAAGCCATTATAAACCTAAAAGCTCCAAAGGACATACGGTCTGTTCAGCTTAGTTGCGTTGAGGCGACTGGTGCAGGTATTTTCTACCCTGTTTCATTCGAGGTATTTACATCTGTTGATGGAACAGAATACACAAAAGCCGGCTCATGGAAACTGGATAAAACATACCAAAGACCATGGTCAGCGGATGTCACGCATCGTATATTGCCGGTTAAATTTGAGAAAATAAATACTCAATTCATCAAAGTAAGAGCTAAATATCCACGAATAAATGACATGGGTGTGTTTCTTTTTATCGATGAAGTAATTGTTGAGTAATTAAGCTCATGAATATAGTATATACGGCTGCCGTTTGGTGGCCGTTTTTTTTAAAATGAACTTTTTCGTCGTACTGATGTTTACCTTTTTTACTCACCCATAAATTTTTAGCTATGCCATCAAATATGGATTGTCACCACGTGCCGGGCATATGCTTAGAAGACGTAAAAGTTGACCACATACGCAATGTGGCCGCGCAGGCTATTGATCGTGGCGTGGTAATGAAAAAAAATCACATAGTAAGTCATAACCTTTCGGTACTTGATATAACTGAACAACAGTTTCTCAATAAACTGTCTGATCTGGTAGAGGATCGTTTTGCTGATGATGATTTCTCTGTTAATAATTTAAGCCGGGAAATTTGTTCGAGTCGCTCTCAACTATATCGAAGAACCCGCTCTCATACCGTGAACTCACCTGTTGAGTTTATTCGGGATATTAAATTACAAAAAGCCTTTTTTCTTATACAGCAAACAGCCAGGAACATATCAGGAAATGCGCTGGAAGTAGGTATAAATAACCCATCGTATTTTTCTAAATACTTTCAAAAGAAATACGGTATTACCCCTTCTCAATTAGCGGTATAAGTATCTTAACACCCACTCATTCGTAGTTTATTCACCTTTTAAAGAAACGAGCTATGAATTTTGAGTCTTTAAAACTTTCGTGCAAGGGTCAACTGGTGCTGCCTGATAACCCACAATACGATGAAGCACGAAAAGTATACAATGCAATGATAGACAAACATCCGGCAGCTATTCTTTTTTGCCAGGATGAAGAAGATGTTAAACACGGTATTTTATTTGCCAAAGAGAACAAACTTGATTTAGCCATAAGAGGAGGTGGTCATAATGGCGCCGGATTGGGCACTTGCGATGCTGGTCTTGTGCTGGATATGTCGCCCATGAAACAAATAGAAATTGATTCAGATAACAAAACTGCTAAAGTGCAGGCTGGTTGCACTCTGGGAGAAGTTGATAAAGCAACCCATGAGCATGGACTAATGGTGCCGGGAGGTATAATCAGCACAACCGGTATTGCCGGGCTTACACTTGGAGGCGGCATTGGTTATTTTACACGCAAACTGGGTTTAACTATTGATAATTTATTAGGTGCACGCGTTGTCTTAGCCAATGGTCAAATAGTTAACTGTAATGCCATTCAACACCCCGACCTGTTCTGGGCTATCAGAGGAGGTGGTGGTAACTTTGGTGTGGTTGTTCAATTTGCATTTAAGCTCAGTCCAATAAGCATTGTGCATGCAGGCCCAATGTTCTGGGAACTTGAAGATGCTAAAGAGGTAATGAAATTTTTCGACCGTTTTACAAAAGAGGCAGATATTGACTTGTATGGCTTCTTTGCCTTCCTGGTAGTACCTCCGGGTGATCCTTTCCCAAAACACCTGCATAATAAAAAGGTGTGTGGTATAGTTTGGAATTATACTGGTCCTGCGCAAAGAGTTGAAGAAGTATACCAACCAATACGGGATTTTAAAAAACCAATCTTTGATTTAATAATGGAAATTCCTGTACCTGGTTTAAACAGTTTATTCGACGATCTTTATCCGGCAGGCTATCAATGGTATTGGAAGGCCCATTATATTAACGAGCTAACTGATGCTTGTATTGATACCAATATTAGTTTTGGTGAAACATTACCTTCTTTACACTCAACAACTCATTTTTATCCAATTGACGGGAAAGTTCACCAAATGGCATCTGACGAAACAGCCTGGGTCAATAGAGATAATCGTTGGGTGCAGGTGATCGTAGGTGTGGATCCTGAACCGGTTAATAAAGAAAAGGTAACAAACTGGTGCCGTTCATACTATGACGCTATGATACCATTTGCTATTAAAGGTGCATACGTCAATTTTATGATGAAAGAAGGTGAAGAACGTATTCGCTCGTCCTATCGCGAAAATTACGATAAACTGGTAGGGATAAAAACGAAGTATGATCCGGATAACATTTTTCATATTAATCAAAACATCAAGCCATCTTAAAGATGTGTAATAAAAACTTCAAACGGTTGCTGTTAAAACAGTAGCCGTTTTTACTTTAACTTCCCAGGTAATGATATTATTCAACATTTATCCAGATCATATTCATTAACTTGCCTCTTAATTCTCAACTCAATATTCAAGCTATGCTTAAAAACTACATTTTATTATTGGCAATACTGGCCCTGTTCTCGACCAGTTGTCAGGCTCAGTACGACAAGTACTTTAGCGAAGCTACCATGCGTCTTGATTATAACCATATTGGTAATGCCGGCGAAGAACATTTTGCATTTGACCAAATGGTCAATGATGGACAGTGGGCAGGTAGTAAAACAGTTTTAATTGACGAACTTCGCTTAGGCAAGTATTTTTTTGACGTTAAAGATCCGCAATCGGGCGAGGTGCTTTATTCAAGAGGATACTCTAGTATTTACGGCGAGTGGGAAACAACACCCGATGCCAAAGAGAACTGGGGCAGCTTTCATGAATCATTGCGTTTTCCATGGCCTAAACAAGAGGTGGATGTAACCATATACAAACGCAACCGCAAAAATGGTTTTGACCCTGTTTGGACCTACAAAGTAAATCCTAAGCATCACCGTTCATTTATTAAGCCTGTCAACAATCATTATAACACCTTTGATGTAGTGGTTAACGGTAATCCTGAAAAACAGGTAGACATTGTGGTATTGGGCGAAGGCTATGCTAAAGAAGATATGGATAAGTTTCATAAAGATGCTAAACGCTTTGCTGAAGTTTTATTGAATTGCGAGCCTTTTGCCACGCATAAAAACAAATTCTCGATCAGAGCAGTGGAAACACCTGCACCACATTCGGGCGTTAACCACCCGCACCAGGATATACATACCCGTTCGGCCCTGTCTGTTACCTACGGTGCTTTTAATTCAGAACGATACGCTTTGGGTTACGATAACAAAACCATCCGCGATGCCTCGGCTGCTGTTCCCTATGAGTTTACTGCTATTTTAATGAATGATTCAATTTATGGCGGTGGAGGTATTTACAACCTGTACATCACAGCTGCTGTTGATAATGCTTTCCAGGAATATTTATTTGTGCACGAATTTGGCCATCACTTTGCCGACCTGGCAGATGAATATTATACCTCGGCAACGGCATATGAGATGGATGCCGAACACCTGGAACCATGGGAATTGAATGTGACTGCTAATCCCGATCCTGAAACCATAAAGTGGAAAGATATCGTTACACCAGACACCCCTATCCCTACACCATGGGACAAAAAGAAATATGATGAACATAGTATTGACTTCCAAAAGAAAAGAACGACATTACGCAAGCAAAAAGTGGCAGAAAGTGTGATGGAAGAATTCTTTATTGAAAAACGGGAATGGGACGATAAGCTGCTTGCTTCAATGAAGTACAGTGGCCATGTAGGCGCATTTGAAGGGGCACAATACAAAGCGACTGGTATGTACCGCAGTGCTGCCAACTGTATCATGTTTACGCGGCACGACCACTTCTGCCCTGCTTGTCAAAGGGCAATAACCCTCATCATTGATCAATACACGAAGTAATTTCAAATACAAAAAGGATGTCAGCAACGGCATCCTTTTCTGTTAGCCTGTGTTCCTCATTGGTTTTCAAAACAAGTTGATGTATAATTGGTTTCATTAGTAGATTTTAATAACACAGTAAACGATGAAGACACATTACTTACCAATCATATCAGGCCTGTTTATTATCCTATTCTTTACTTCTTGTAATAAACAAACCAACACAATCAGTTTTCAACTGGACATGACAAAAGCTATTGAAGAAGGATGGTTTAACCCTGATGATGACGTGGTCGGCTTGCGGGGAGATGTGCATCCACTTTCCTGGTCTGAAACATACCCGGCTGGTATAATGCTTCAGGATGGTATTTATACGCTTAACGTACCTTTTGAATTTGCTGGAGACAGTGCAGAGCTCAATTATAAGATTAAAGTTGAAGGAGCAGGCAATCCGGATGAAGGCTGGCAACAGGGGCGTAACCATCGTTTAGTTGTCTATAGGAACAAAAAACAAACGCTTAATCTGGCCTGGAACGATAAAGCGCCTGAACCCATATCAACCATTAGCGGCCATGTTGATATCATTAGAAAATTTGACAGTGGTGAATTAGCCAATCGGGATATATACGTGTACCTGCCTCCCGGCTATTATGAATCTGCGCAACGCTATAAAGTTTTATACATGCATGATGGTCAGAATATTTTTGATGAAGCATCAATTGGTCAGGAATGGGGACTCGACGAAGCAGCAGAAACATTAATACAATCTAAAAAAATTGAACCTCTTATAATAGTTGGAATAGCTAACACAGCAGACCGCATTGACGAATATACCCCCAGTCAGATAAATTGGAAGTACAGCTTTACCAGGGAAGAAAACAATTCATCACACGCATTAAATGGCACCTACATCACTGAAACAGGCGAACGGCTCAAAATTAAAACTGATGGTGACACGCTTAAAGTCATTCTTCCGGGGTATGATAACTGGCAATATACCGAAAAGAAAGGTGTAAATACCTATTATCAGCCAACAGCAGGCATCACTTTTGTTTTTGAGATAAATAATGAAGGCAGAGCCAAAGGCATAAAGGCCAGTAAAGCCCCCATGGGTGGTAAAGGTCTGCAATATGAAAACTTCATTATAGGGCAGGTTAAGCCATTTATTGATAGTACATATCGCACTAATCCATCACCTGAATACACTGCCATTGGCGGATCATCGTTGGGTGGTTTAATCAGTCTTTATACAGGTTTACGTCATCCTAGAGTATTTAACCAACTGGTTGTGCTTTCTCCATCACTTTGGTGGGACAAGGCAATGATATTTGATTGGGTAGATACTATTAAAACAAATGATTATCAGAAGATATGGTTGTATATGGGTGGACAAGAAGGTGAAGAGGCAGTAAACAATGCCCGTAAGATGTACAGCATGCTCAAAACGAACGGATGGAGTGTTATATACGAGGAGGCTGATCTTGGACAACACAATGAAACTGCCTGGAAACAACAAGCCAATAATATATTACTATTTGTTGCAGCCCAATAGTCATTAATTCTATCAGGATGAATATAATCAAGCTTAAAATACATGTTAAGAGTATTTGTAACGATGCAATAACATGCTCTGCTGACTACCTGTCAACAAGTAATCAGCTAAGGTACCATCCTGCCACTAAAGAACTAACTATTGAGAACAATAACAACCTCGCCTCCATTATCAAAAAGAATCGTTTTCAACTTGAAAAAGTACTTAACTCTGCCCTCAAGGGCCGTATAGCAGCAGGACAAAGCATAAATTGTGTGTTCATAGAAGACTTTCCATTTTTAAACGACGGGCAGTTCAACCAATTTATCCGTATCGACAGACGCAACAAGCAACTGGCTATAAGCGCATCAAAAACCTCAAAAGGCACCTTTCATAAGCTGTATACCGATGGGTCGTATGTATGTGAAACAGGCAGTTCGGCTTATGCAGGCTTAACAGAAGCACCTAACGGCAAACAGGAAATATTTAGCCGGGGGTTTAAGCAAGGCAGCAGTAACCTGATGGAGCTACTGGCTGTGATTGATGGTATGCAACAGCTTCATTCGGTAAGCAGAATACAGTTATTTACCGACAGTCGTTTTGTGATTCGTGGCCTGGCACAATGGATCTACTTCTGGGAACATAATAACTGGCAAACATCATTTGGTGAAAAGGTTAAGTTTGCCCACCATTGGCAACATTTACACAAACTATGCGATGGCAAATTGACTGAATTAAAATGGATAAAAGGCCATTCAGGACATATCGAACAAAGCTTCTGCCATAACCTGGCAAGACAAACAGCTGAGAATATTGATTCTGCAAAAAGTTAAAAGATCTTATTCAATAAATCGTTAGACTAAACAGACATAAGAGCTATGAAGAATTAGGTATTCTTAATGGTTTCAGAACTGACACACTAGGTGCTTAGAAACTGACTTTTAAATAAAGACGTGGTACGGTAAGCTCACGCGAAAGGAAACGCACGGTAGCGAAGGTTTGCGGAACAACAAATCCTCATGTCTTCTGTAAAAACAGGACCCTTAAGAATTGGCTTGATCTCTCTGATAATTAAACGAATCCTCCATAAAAAAATACACAATAATGAATCTTTTTAGACAAAAAAAGGTATAAAGCTTTAATTTGAAACCATAGCAGAAATCGACCAACATGAAGTTTTTATCGCCCAGAGACCTTAGTATTAGAAAGAGATTGATTTTAAGTTTTTCAATTATTGTTATTCTTACCCTTATTGTTGGTTTTTCAGGTCGCAGAGGCATATCCAGATCTAAAGATATTGTGGACGCAAAAAACACGATTACCACGGTGGAAAAGAACCTGATTAGTGCACGCCTGCAAGCTATGTACTTTATTCATTACAAAGACACTTCACAAATCAGTGGTATACTTAGTACAATTAATAATTCTATTGAGGAACTGGAAAAAGCCAAACTCAACAAAGCTTTTACTGATACACATATTGATTCTTTAATCATTGAATCAACAAAATATCTGGAAAGTTTCAATACCTACTATCAGCTGGAGCTGGAAAAAGAAAAGATTATTAAGCTTTGGGGGCGACAAGGCAACACTGTAAGTGCCATTATCAATTTTGACCGCACGCTAAATGCCAATAGTAAAGTTTCAAAGGCAATAACAGAAGCTCATAACCAGGTAAGGATCAGCTCACTTGAATTTATCGCAACACCTTTACTGGCCAATGGTGATGTTAACAATAGTGCATACGATAAAAGTATGGGTAAGTTTAAAAAACTATATCGCTTACTGGACAAGCATGAACAATCATCTCAATTATCAAAGTGTATCGAAGGCATAAGAACAAACTATAGCAAATATGAAAAGCTTTATAGTGATTATGCCAGTACGAATTTAAAACAAGGGGAACAACAAAAGAGAATGCAATCAGCGGCCTGGTATGTTGGCGTTTTTGGAGCCAGGGTAGCTGAAACTGCCTCTAAAGAGGAGGAATGGACCATTGGAACGTCCAACACAATCATTACAAGCCTATTGCTTATTGCCATTATCGTAGGTGTTCTCATTAGCCGATTAACCATCGTCAACATTATTCGTCCTGTTCGGCAGGGTGTTGATATTGCCAAGCACCTGGCCAATGGTGAGTTATATCACTCTGTAGATACTGGAGGCAACGATGAGATAAGTGAATTAATGACAGCCCTCAAAAGTACAAATGATAAACTGCGTGAAGTGGTGAAAGAGATTATGACAGGGGCCAACCAATTGACAGGAGCAAGTGAACAGCTGAATAGCAGCACTCATGTTTTAACACAGGGAGCCAGCAGTCAGGCAGCTTCATTGGAAGAAGTATCAACAACCATGGAAGAAATGGTGGCAAATATTGAACAGAACTATACCAATGCAAATGATAGCGAGGAGAAATCGTCCATAGCGTTTAACCATGTTCAGGAAACCACCGAAGAATCTAATAAGGCAACCAATGCCAATCAGCAGATTACAGATAAAATTGACATTATCAACGAAATTGCGATGCAAACCAATATACTGGCACTTAATGCCGCTGTTGAGGCCGCACGAGCAGGCGAGCAGGGACGTGGTTTCGCAGTGGTAGCGGGCGAAGTGCGTAAGCTGGCCGAAAGAAGTCAGGCCGCTGCAGCAGAAATAATCAGTATAGCCAATGAAAGTAAAGAGTTGTCCATAGAATCAAATAAGAAACTGAATGAAGCCATACCAACTATTCAGGAATCTAACCAGCTCATAAAAGAAATTGCCGCTGCAACACGTGAACAGCGAACCGGCGTTAATCAGATTAATGCGGCCATCCAGCAAATGAACAACACTACCCAGCAAAACGCTTCAAGCAGTGAAGAGATTGCCAGTAGTGCCGAGGAGCTGAATTCACAGGCTACGCAACTTAAAGAACTGATTGATTACTTCAAGCTTAATAATGAGAAAGAGGAATAATTTCGAGTTTCTTGTTCCTAGTTTTAATTGATTATCCGTAATTGTACATAAAACGAGGATAAAAAATTTGTGCAACCATAAGCCCCGCTGCCGCGCGAATCCCTTCGCGTGGTATTGTAAGCCCACGCGAAAGGATTCGCGCGGTAGCGGGGAATACGCAAATGACATTGACCAAGCTTGTCGAAGGGTGATATGGTTTGCTCCCCCTCTGACTAATGACCTTCCGTTCTATTAAGAAACCGATGAAGATACAGGCTGTCCAATTCTTCAAAATCCTGATATTT
>JAKSBD010000112.1 GCA_022361295.1 Bacteroidales bacterium | reverse complement strand
TTTTACAATGATTGAATTATTGTAAGTTCCTGCAGTTGCGTTATAAAATGTGGGGTCAATTGACAGATTTGCCGATTCGCTTTCTCCAGCTCTTAAATAACCCTTTTCGGGTGATGCATATAGCACCATTGAGGCATCGTATTGAGGGACGAATCGAATAACTAATCCATTTGACACTGGTTTGTCCTCGTCAAGGTTCTTATAAACCACAAATTCTTCAAGCGACATACCATGTAAACCTACCGTATAGTTCATGTCAGGTGTAAGTGCATCCACATCTTTGTAACGGTACTCTACTGTTCCATTGCGATACAAGACTACCTGATAGGTCATTTTCTCTGCCTCATAATCTTTGGTGGTACGTTCTTTAACTGTAACCGTGAAAATATTTTTATCGCCAAAGGAATGGTGTATAAATTCATCTACAACAAAATAACGGGCCGAATCGATTAGCGACAATGGTGCCATAACACCCATGCCAACATCATTGGTAGTTTCTCCTGGCAACTGCACCGCTGCCTGAGCAGGTGAATAGAAATAAATATCACCCCTGAAACCATGCCAGGCCGTCTCCATCACCTCATCAAAGAATGGAATACGGGCTCCCAGTTGCAGGGTATCTTCCCATACGGCCGTTCCATCATAAATCGTTCCTACTTCTGAAATATCATCCCAAGTGCCAGCGGCAGGTCCTCCCACATCGTTTGACGAAATAACATCGTATACCAGTCCATCGGGTAAACGGTTTTTAGCTGTCATTAACTGATCGTAATGTGACAGATCGTATTCCAGATCAGAGCCGGAACCGTCATTATTAATACTCAAACTAACTGTTCCCGTTTCGCCATATGATAAGTTGATTGATGCGGTTGATAAGGATGCATCCATTACAGCCGGAACGGTACTGTTCATATTAACCGGCAAACCAATCACTCCCTGGTTGGTTATCAGATTAATTTTTGTTTGAAGCACGCCGGTATGTGAAGCCGTATATTTAAACGGAACTTTAGTTTTAAAATCGGTATAAACACTGACCGTATCCGTAAAATTCTTCACAAAACCCGGATCATCAGATGTAATATCATAGACATCCAAAATGCTAAGACCTGTGTTTTTCAGTTCCAGATTTAAGTCTTTCTCTACATTTTGCAACACATTAAAATCACGCACTTCAGTTGTATCAATTTCAGACGACTGCCCGCTTACATTCACTTTAACTTCCAAATTGACATATGGCTTATTTACATCATTGGTCATTAAGGTAACCGAAGCCAGGTGTTTACCATCATGTAAATTAGTCGCATCCACATATACTTCTACATCTTGCGAAGCTCCTGATTCTATTTCACCATCTCCGGGTTTTAAGAATACATAAGCACCATCATCTCCGGTACTTAAGGCTCTAACCAATGGTACATATGGCGCCATTCGCCACTCTTGTAAATCAAAGAAACTACGACCATTATCACGCGACATAAGCAATAAATCCGGATGATAAGTATCTATACCTAAGCCCAGTGGCATCTGATCTTCCTTTGGAAAGTGCAGGACTACCCAGAAGATTTCTCCATCTTCAAAACGTTGTGGTTCATAAAGAGGTATACGCTGAAAACCAAAAACCTCTGTAGTATCTGAGTAGTATTCCTGCAGGTAAACCACCTCAGATTCCTCTAAGCGGGTTGATCCTTTTCTTAGCTCAACAATGATAGGTTTATCATTGACATTGTTATACATGGCCACTTCCAGGTGGGTGAGATTAAAGGTGTAGTCGTAATCCACATTAAAACGAGTGGCCTGTACCAAACCGGCATTAGGATTATAAGTGGCCAATATGGATACTGCACCACTTTCGCCCTCGTATGACATTCCGGAGGTAAATACAGTTTGATCGTAATCCCAGTAATCGGCAGGCTGCTTAACCACCTCGGTTGACTTAAGCGTTAATGGATGAGTTTCCGGATTAACGTTTACTTCGAACAATTGAGGATTGGCTTCAGCATAATCTATTTTCTGTGTTAACTGTGCATTAATGGCACTGGTCAATTCTTCTTCCTCTTGGTTTTCCTCTTCATCTTTAACCAACCACCAATAGATGCGTTCATTCTCCACATAGTTTTGCCAGTATATAATACCTTCGCCAATATTGGATACCTTAACCATTTCGGAGTACGTTGTACCGACTGTTACATCTATATCAACATCAATTTTATTATTAGACAACTCAAACTGAGGTGCATCTGTAGTTGTAATCTTAATAACATTTGAGATATCAGAGATATTTCCAAACTGATCTTCGGTTTTCATGGCGAACCAATAATCCGTTTCTTTAATCAGTCCACCAATATTTACCTGCACAACTGTTCCTGCATCAAAGGGATTGGAAAACACCATTTGCTGCTTGATGTCAAAATTGTTGGCATTAATTTCACTGCCGCTGGCTGCCAAATAAATGTAAGCCGGCTGAAAATTGTCCTCATCAACAGGTATGGTCCATTGCAAACGCACTTCGTTATGGTAAACTTCATCAGCTTTTAGATCATTAACCGCGTCGGGCGCAATCTTTTTGT
>JAKSBD010000369.1 GCA_022361295.1 Bacteroidales bacterium | reverse complement strand
TCATCTAAAAATAATCCTACCCATTTATCAGCATTAACAATACCGTCTAAATGAAGAGCATAATCAGAACGAATATCGGGCAAATCAGGCACATGAGGCGGCAGATTCACGCTATCAGGATTAATTACTGGCGCCACCCTATTTTTCACACTTACCGTAGTTATGCGACTCATATGTGATGTGGCATTATTAAACTGGGCAAAAAACGGCTTCTTTCCCCTTGCCGTATCGTTATAGCTTACATTAAGTTTTTTACCATTGATATTACCACTCAATAAATCCCATGTTTCAGGATAATACAACTTCTGCGCCTTTTTATTGATATTATAATCTGTTTTTCCGGCATTAACCGTAAAATAGCCGGCTTGCCTCAAATATTGAGGGAAAAAGTATTGTTGAGGAACCATATTACCGTTACGGTGCCAATCACTACCAGAACTTGTGGCATACGATCCACTGATGAGTGAAGATCTGGCCGGAGAACATTGCGGACCATTTGCAAAGGCATTGTCAAATACAACGCCATTTTCTGCAAGAAAATCAAGGTTAGGTGTTTTTATATCTGTATTACCATATGCAGGAAACAGGTAAGGAGAAGAGTCTTCAATAACTAAAAATAATACATTTGGACGTTTCGCATTTTCTTTGTTCTGAGCAATTCAGGAGCTGAATACAGTATATATAATCAGACAATAAACCAGTTTATTCATTTTCTTTTATATTTTTTCAACTGCTTACTGTGCCAGGCTTCGTCATAATCCGGATTTTGCTCCGTTGGCACTGGTGCCGAAGTTTCTAATAACCAGTCATCCAACAGTTGCTTTAATTCTTCAACCTTCTCTACTTCATGCTGTGCTAAATTAATAGATTCGCCCAGATCAGTTTTTAAATTAAACAATTCAGCCTCTTCATCCTCATAGTACCAAATAAGTTTCCAATCGCCCTTTATTACCGCAGAGCCAGGACGGGTACGAAAAAGTGGATCGCGATTAACGCCACCTACTTTTGCATATCCCTGTAGGTATATGGGAAAATGAAAGAACATGGCTCGCTCATCTATTTCTTTGTTATGAAGTAGATAGTCTTTTAGACTTACACCATCAGTAATTTTACCATTAGGCACGTTAGCCTTTGTTATTTGCTTAAACGTAGGATAGAAATCTAAATTGCTAACGGGTAAATTACTGGTTTGGGGCTTTATTTTACCTTTCCATTTAATGCAGAGCGGAACCCTTATACCTCCTTCGTAATAAGCTCCTTTACCTGCTCTTAATGGCGTTTGTTTGCTAATAGCATGAATTCCTCCATTATCCGATGTAAACACCACAATGGTATTCACAAGGTTCAATGCTTTTAACTTATCCAGTATCCTACCAACACTATAGTCCATACTCTCAACCATAGCGGCATAATCAGGTCTAAAATGGCTGCCCGTCTGGATTTTATTCTTATACTTTTTTATGATGGCTTCCTTTCCTTGTATTGGTGTATGCACTGTATAAAAAGGCATATAAAGGAAGAATGGTTTGTGCTGGTTATTCTCAATAAATGTAATGGCCTCGTTCGTAAGACGGTCGGTGAGATATTCTCCTTCAGGTGCTTCTAAATTAGGATAACCATAAGGTGCAAAATAGCGTTTGGGGTGACCTTTATGCCCGCCGGCTACATTAACATCAAAGCCCTGTTTGCAGGGATCTTCACCAAGATGCCACTTACCGAAATGTCCGGTTACATACCCTGCGTCTCTGAACATTTCAGCCATAGTATACACACTGTCTGCCAACTCATCCGTGTTCACAATTGGAATGATTTTCCTGCTTTTTTTGTTGCCTCTGTCCGAAGGAGAAACGGTATAAATCCCTGTACGCGGGGCACTCATGCCCGACATAAGGCTTGCCCGGCTCGGCGCACAATTTGCCGCGCCTGCATAAGCGCGCGTAAACACCAGGCTCTCTGAGGCAAGCTGATCAACATTGGGGGTTTCGTAGTAGGTATTCCCCATGTAACCACAATCGGTCCATCCCAGGTCATCTACCATGATAAAAACGACATTCGGCTTCGAAGCTGACACATTCTTACTAGTAGAATTAAAAGCACAGGATACAAACATCAATACACCTAAAAAAAGGATTACAACACGTTTACTCACAGACATCATATTCTTTATAATTTAAACAAAGGGCCCTCAGGCCCTTTGTTAATTAATTTCCATTTAAGGTACCTGCACTGAATTTGAAAATTTCAGAATCGGTACGTGCACTTTTAAGTATTTCTTTAATCTTGTTAACCACTTCAGGCTGTGCTTCAGCTATATTGTTTTCCTCTGCCACATCGGCATTCAGGTCGAACAACTCAAAGGTGGTCTTTTTCGGTTTTGATACATTGTAAACCACACCTTTCCACTGATTCATGCGAACGGCAAGGCGTCCACCTTTTTCATGAAATTCCCAATACAGGTATTCATGCTCTGGCTGTTCTTTACCCAGGAGTTCAGGCAAAAACGATATACCATCAACTTCTTCAGGAGTTTGTACACCTGCTAATTCAGCACAAGTTGGCATAACATCCCAGAATGAAGAGATATGATCGGATACACTACCGGCTTTTATGGTCCCAGGCCATGAAACAATGAACGGTGAGCGGATTCCTCCCTCGTATAAGTCACGTTTATAACCGCGTAACCCGCCGTTACTATTGAAAAAATCCGGGTCAGCTCCTCCTTCTTCGTGCGGACCGTTATCGCTGGCAAACATCACGATGGTATTCTCTTCCAGACCGAGTTCCTTCAATTTTGCCATGATCTGCCCCACATACACATCCATACGGTACATCATAGCCGCAAAGGTGGCCCGTGGCTTGTTCTGAGAACAATACTTATAAATCAATAAATTATCCGATCCGTAATCAGCACCTTCCGAGGCTATATAAGCTGTTTCTTCATACAATCCATCGAACTTTTCGAAAATAGAATCTCCAGGTACAATTAATTCTGCATGTGGAATTAATACCGGTATAAAAGCAAAGAATGGCTTATCCTTATTGGTCTCAATAAATTCAAGTGTTTGCTCTTGCACCAAATCCTGCGCATATGTCTGTGTTTTAGTCCAGTCATTGCCTGGCATAATTACTTTCTTATCGTTATGCCAAACATGTGACGGGTAATAACGGTGCGCCATGCGTTGGCAATTATAGCCGTAAAACTCATCGAAACCCTGGGCATTCGGATCTCCTTCTGAACCAGGAAAACCCAATCCCCATTTACCAAATGCGCCTGTGACATAACCAGCTTCTTTTAATACTTCAGCAATTGTTACTGAAGCGGCGGGCATCGGGTGTTGCCCCTCTGGCTTCACCTCGAGATTTCCTCTTACCGGCGTATGACCGGTGTGCTGTCCTGTCAATAAAGATGAACGACTCGGAGCGCACACTGTAGATCCGCTATAATGCTGTGTAAATTTCATACCGTTGGCCGCAAGCCGATCAATGTTTGGCGTTTGATACTTCGTTTGCCCGTAACAACTTAAATCTCCATATCCGGCATCATCAGCCAGAATATAGATGATGTTAGGCTTCTTTGCTTCGCTTCTTTCGTTCTTTTTACCGGAAGTGACACATGCGCTAAGTCCTATCGAAGCAAGCAGAGCAAGAATTAATATATTGTTCTTCATTACTATATTCATTATAAGTTTAAATGAGGGGGCGTGCCCCCTCACCTGCTCTTTGTTACCACTCCTCAAAGCGTAAATCTTTCCCCGGTGCCTGACGTAAAATCAGAGTATCCAGCACCTGGTATGTAGTGCCTGCTTTTGTGAGATTCACATCCATATAAAAAGAATTTTCTTCTACCTGATAGCTGCAGTCATAGCTGTTTATCACCACATCGGATGATGCTAATTCCACTGTATTATCTTCATTGATGGTAATTTGCATATTACCGGTGATGTTGCTTCCAAATTTATCGGTAGAGATAATATTAACAGCATCGGTACCAAACTGCTTCACCATATTCTG
>JAKSBD010000114.1 GCA_022361295.1 Bacteroidales bacterium | reverse complement strand
CAGGCTCATTGTTTGTAACAGAGACCTATACCACGAGTCTGAGACTGGAGCATAAAGGTATCCTTGAAACAGAAGCGGGAGGAAATATCAGTTTACTCAATGAGCAACGACTCCCCCTGAATATTTTTGTGAACCGTCATGAACTGGCGGAAACAATGGAAGTACCGGGAAAGCTTAACCTGATTATGTCGGACAGGATAATCGGAGCGGATGAAATCAACAGTGCCTGGCACTATGAATTATCAGGACTTTCTGTACGGGCCAAAAAAGGCTATTCCGAATTAAGTTCAGACCGGGTGTTTTTACAGTACGAGGTATTGGATGCACTTAAACAGACCAATTCCCGGGTAAACAGGATGTATTCCTACCTGAGTAATTCAATTGGCCTGGAATCAGAATCTGTCCCCTACTCTTTTATCACTGCGATGGATGAATACCAGGGACAGCAATTGTTGCCTGATGAAGTGATTCTATCGGATTACACAGCAAAACGATTAAAGGCAGATGTGGGCGATAAAGTATGGATAAGTTTCTTTACTTCAAAGGATTTTAAAACACTTGTTACCGACTCCCTGCATTTAAAGGTTAAACAGATAGTAGCCCTTTCAGAGCTGGTAGAGGACAGCACTTTAAGCGCCAACTTTCCGGGTATATCAGATGTGGAATCCTGCACGGCCTGGGACAGCGACCTGCCCATCGACATGGATCTGATCACAGAAGAGGATGAAAGGTATTGGGAACTATACCATTCCACACCAAAGGCTATCTTAGCATATGAGGCTGTGGAAGATCTGTGGGGCAATACCTACGGCTATGCCACGGGCATGCGTATTCCGGGAGAAAAGGCTGTTCTTTCGGCCCTTAAGGCATCTATGTTTGGCGTACAAGTAGTACATCCGAGAGAGTCCGGTATTTATGCAGCTCAAAACGGGGTTGATTTTGCCGGCTTGTTTTTAGCATTAGGTTTTTTCATTATCCTTGGAGCTATTCTCCTCATGATTGTGCCATTGTCGGAAATGATTCATAAGCGAAAACCTGAACTTGAATTATTAGAAGCGCTTGGCTATACGACTAAACGCATCCGCTACCTACTGTGGATGGAATCAGCTCCGGTGACGGTGTTATCTTCAATAGCCGGCGTGCTGACAGGCTTATTATATACGGCTCTGATCATCTGGCTACTTAATACATTTTGGTCGGGAGCAACCCATACCAGTGGTCTTTCGGTCTATTCAAATATACTTACCCTGGGAATGGCCTTTGTACTTGGTATACTTATCTCCCTGCTTGTGTTGCGCCGTGTTATTTCCAGACACCTGAAGAATAAGGTATCTTCAGTCAGGTCCAAAGCTTCATCCCTGCACATAAAGAAAACACTATTGATCGTAACACTTGCAATAACCCTGGGAATTACCATTTACAACCTGTTCTTCATTAGCTCGGTAGCACTCTTTGCCGTTACAGGTGTTATGCTATTGCTCACTTTTACAATGTGGGGCGACTACCACATAAGTAAAACAGGTGGCGCAACTACTCAGGATTTTAATCAGAAGAAGCTGACCTGGCGTACACTTTTGGCCAACAAAAAGCAGGCTGTACTATCATACCTTTCTTTAGCCACGGGAGTATTCATTGTTTTCTCGGTGGGCTTAAATCGTCAGGACTTTAACAATCCCTCAAAGCTGACCCAGGCAACCGGGGGCTATGATTTATGGTGTGAAAGCTC
This sequence comes from Bacteroidales bacterium, assembly GCA_022361295.1. Lineage (GTDB taxonomy): Bacteria > Bacteroidota > Bacteroidia > Bacteroidales > Marinilabiliaceae > Carboxylicivirga. The sequence goes on along the minus strand of JAKSBD010000114.1, from coordinate 1,572 downwards.
CATCCCGGTGTACCATAACATGAATACGGCAGAAGGTAAAGAAAAGCTGAATCTGTCAGGCCTGTCCGGTCAACCGGAAGTTCTTCAGTGCCTCCGATACAAGGCCGATGAGGCCAGTTGCCTGAATCTGAATAAAGTGACTACACCCACGGTGCTAGGCGTAGATATGCAACAGCTGTTTGAGAGTGAGCTTGGCTTTGCCAATAACATGTACCAATCCGGTAAGGACGACCTCTTAAAACATTTATTGAAGACCAGCAATAATGTATACCCCGTTTTGGTCGATGCCACCGTATTGCAATGGAGCCTGGTTAAAAGCCTGGGCGATACCATCTATTACACGGGTAGTAATGGACAGGAAGTAGCCGCCCAGCTTGTTGGCACCCTGCCCAATACAATTTTCCAGGGGCATGTCTTGATGGATAAAACGCTCTTTTCGCAGATCTGGCCGGAAATTACCGGAAGTGAAGTCTTCCTTTTAGACACAGAGCAGGATGCCATTATTCAGACTAAAACCACATTGTCGCAGGCTATGTATGAGTATGGCGTCAGGATCAATACCACCGGCGAGAGGCTTGCAGAATTTAATACGGTGACCGATACCTACCTGACAATCTTTATGACATTAGGGGGAATTGGGCTGCTGATAGGGATTATGGGTTTTGTGATTGTTATACGTAAAAACCTGAATGTACGGCAGTACGAAATTGAAATGTACGCCCGTCTGGGTTTCAGCAGGCAGAAAACGGAAGCCATACTGTACCATGAAAATATTCCTGTGCCCCTTTATGCAATTGTAACAGGATTGGTTAGTGCCGTCATCAGCATTGGCACCAACTACACCAATGTCAGTCTATCGGTATGGCTAACAGCGCTGATACTGGCAGGTTTATTTATGCTCTTAACGCTTATTTTCATAAGACGTGTGGTTAAACGTGAGGTTCAACGAAATTATAAGTAAAATGAAGGTTGTCTTTATTATTCCGGGAGTTGGTGATTCGTTTTATTGCGGCAATTGCATGCGCGATAACCTGCAGGCTTCAGCCCTGCAAAAACAGGGACATGAGGTGATTGTTGTTCCCTTGTACCTGCCCCTGAATAAGCATACTTTTCAAACAAAAAGCCCGATCTTCTTCCCGGCCACAACCTATTACCTTGCGCAGAAACTGTTCAAACGTATCTCCATGCCTGAATGGCTGGCGCGCGCCACAGGATCTGATTCCATGCTTAAAATGGCTTCTTCCATGTCGGGTACCACTTCAGCCAAAGGCATGGAGGGCATGACCCTTTCGATGATACACGGAGACGACCCGGTGTTTCAGAAAGAAGTGGAGCGCCTGATTACCTGGTTAAGCCAGAATGAAAAACCGGATATTATTCATTTGTCAAGCTCCCTGCTCATAGGCATAGCCAAAGCCATTAAAGAAAAGATGGATACACCTGTGGTATGTTCACTGCAGGATGAAGAAGTGTGGATTGACAGCATGAAAGAAAAGTACGCCCGCCTGGCCTGGAACAGCATTAATGAAAGCATTCGCTATGTGGATCGCCTGGTAACCACCAGTGAGTTCT
>JAKSBD010000393.1 GCA_022361295.1 Bacteroidales bacterium | reverse complement strand
TTTAGACAAAGCGAAGAGCAATGCCACTTATAAACAGTAATTTACTTCAAATAAACGATTCGAAATAATCCATTATTACTTCATCCTTTATTTTCGTAAATCACTATCTATAAGTGGTCTGAGGTCGAAATACAATGTCGAATTCAGGTTAATTGTTTTTAAAAGAATTGTTTAAAGTGAATCCGGCTACACCTTTGTGGTAGTTCCCATTTTCTGATTTTGCAGGTGTAGCCGGATCTTTTTATTCTTAATTCACAGTATTGTTTCTTTATGCTACTTAATAAAATATTCATCATTACTGCTCTGGTCTTTGGTTTGATGGCATGTTCTGCTCCTGTTGAGCAAACGGGCAGTAAGGTTGTAAAAGACTATACACGATATGTCAATCCTTTGGTTGGTACATTGGGTGAGGGAAATACTTACCCAGGTCCGCAGGTGCCGTTTGGTATGGTTCAGTTAAGTCCTGATACCGAAAAATGGTTATGGGGAGCAGCTTCGGGTTACGAGTATTCCGACAGTACCATATATGGTTTCTCAATGACACACCTGCATGGAACGGGTATTCCTGACATGGGTGATATACTTTTTATGCCAACTGTTGGCACAACGTATGTTCGTCCGGGCAAAAAAGACTTTAGCGAGCCCGGCTATTTGTCTAAGTTCTCGCATGATAATGAAAGAGCCGAAGTGGGTTATTACTCAGTTATTCTTGATGATTACAAGGTAAAAGCAGAACTAACATCGACCAATAGAGCCGGTATGATGCGTTTCACCTATCCGGAAACAGATAGTGCACATGTTGTATTAGACTTAAGCCACGTGCTGCGCTTTGATGTGGTATGGTCAAATGTACGCGTTATCAACCCAAATACTATTGTTGGTATGCACCAGGTTAAAGGATGGGCCAAAGAACGTTATGTGTATTTTGCGGCTGAGTTTTCAAGACCTTTCGATGCTACTCGTATCTTCTCAAACGGGAAAGAAGTAAAATATGACTCCTATAAAACCTATCGATTTCGCAGCAGCAAAGAGGCGGCTGGTCCCGATTTGCAGTTTGTAGCCGACTACAAAACCAATGATGCAGAACAAATTTCTGTCAAGGTGGGTATTTCGCCCATCAGTACCGATAATGCCATGGCTAACCTACAGACAGAAATGCCGGATTGGAATTTTGAAAGCTATGTAAAAGATAGTAAAGCCCTGTGGAATACAGAGTTGGCCAAATTTGATGTGGAAGGAAGTCAAAAACAGAAGGAGACTTTTTACACGGCAGCTTATCATGCCTTTATGTCTCCAACATGCTATTTTGATGTGGACAGAACGTATCGCGGATTGGATCAGAATATTCATGAGGCTAAGGACTTTGATAACTATACCGTGTTCTCATTATGGGATACATACAGGGCAACGCATCCCTTATTTTGCTTAACACAGGCAGAACGAAATGCAGATATGATTAACGCTATGCTTGCCCATTATCAGCAAAGCCCTGATAAACTGTTGCCCATATGGTCTTTCTGGAATAATGAAACCTGGTGTATGATTGGGTATCATGCTGTGCCGGTCATTGTAGATGCTTACTTTAAAGGTGTAACAGGAGTTGACTGGAATATGGCATATGAGGCTTGTGTCAGCTCAGCCACCCACCCTGAGTACGATGCCACAAAAGAATACGAAGAACTGGGTTATGTGCCTTATGATATTGAAAACGAATCGGTATCGAAAACCCTGGAATATGCTTACGACGACTATTGTATTGCACGTTTTGCCAAGGCATTGGGTAAAGACGATGATTGCAAACGCTTTACAAAAAGAGCTTTAGCGTACAAAAATTTGTTTGATAAAGAGATTGGCTGGATGAGGCCTAAAGACAGCAAAGGACAATGGATGCCTGATTTTGACACCCATCACTTTGAGCATTTAGGCGCTTTTACGGAAGGAACCACTTGGCAATACACATGGACTGTTCCTCATGATGTTAATGGTCTTGTCGAACTATACGGCAGCAAAGAGGCCATGGCTGCTCAGCTCGATTCGGTGTTTAACTACAGCAGCGGTAAAGATTATAAAGGGGT
>JAKSBD010000115.1 GCA_022361295.1 Bacteroidales bacterium | reverse complement strand
TTTAAGGCCTGGCTTGCATCAGTCTGAAGGACATAAGAATGGTGTTGTTCTTCTGATGTACTGATTTCAAATGACCAGGCATGTTTACTTTTACCAAGATCTTGTGGTGGCGTGATACGTAAGCCTTCTTCTGTTATTTCCCATTCTATTTTTGAATCAGAGCCCAATAAACGTACTGAATTTATCTGTTCAGCATTCCATCCTTTAGAGGCTTCAATCACAAATGGAACTTCTGGTTTAGAGCATTTAATGGCGTATAAAGTCTTCCCCTTTGTCGTAAAAGACAAGTGTTCGTTTTCCTGTTGATTGACTTTCCAGTAGCGTGATCCGTAGATGGCTGCTCCATTTATTTTAAGCCACTCTCCCATGGCTTCGAGGCGCTCAACCTGCTCGGGCACAAGCGTACCATCACCCTTTGGGCCTATATTAATCAGGAAGTTACCGTTTCGGCTAACCACTTCGATCATTTCATGTATGACACCTTCGATGCTTTTGTAGGTATCGCCTTCCAGATAGCCGAATGAAGTACCGAAGGTGGTACAGCTTTGCCATTTGGGACCAATCACTTTAAGCTTCAGATTGTCCTTTTCCAGGCAACCAACGCCGTCTGGCCAGTTACGATTACCTCCTTTGTTGTTGCAGTACACAGCTTGCCCGCGCGCTGCCCCCTCATTCATAAAGTCAGTAATCATACCGCGAACCTTATCATCAAAGTATTGAATAACCGGCTTCGCTTTTCCTTTACGTACATTGTTGCCGTCCCGTGTGTATATCGGAAAATCATCCAGCCAAAGCATATCGGGATGATATTTTTCCTGAATCTCTTTCCAGCGTGCCACATAGTCATCTACGTAATCTTCCGAAAAACCAAAAGGTCCATAAAGGGATGCTGCACCTGGCATGCGTTTGATCTCTTCAGTGATAACGGCCATTGGTTCTGCATCCACCACGTATAATTTTTTGGCGAAGAATGAACTGTGGCGCTCCCTGTGGTAAGATGGTGCATATTTTAATCCCTGCTTACGAACGGCCTTTCCCAGATCACCGACGATATCGCGTTTAGGTCCCATATCCACGGCATTCCATGGAGTAAGGTCTGAATCCCAATTAGCCCAGCCGTCATGATGTTCAGCTGTAAGTACCACATAGCGGGCCCCCACCTCTTTAAAAAGCTTTGCCCATTCATTCGGATTCCACTTCTCTGCTTTAAATTCGGGGATGATGTCTTTGTATCCAAAAGCTGGCGGCTTTGCGCCCCATCGCTCTTGCAGGTATGGATAATAGTGAGAAGTGTCGCGATAAATCATTTTGGGGACGTGTTCGGCATAGCCCCGGCTTCCCTTACGGTAGCCGATTTCACTATAAGGTCCCCAATGAATGAAAATACCTATTTTCCCATCGTCAAACCAGGCGGGTACAGGCATTTTTTGAAGCGCCTCCCAGCTTCCATCATATAATGGTCTTTCTGGCTCTTGTTTGCTTGTACATTGACTTACGATTAGCATCAAAATCAAACTGATCAAAGTTAATATTTGGAATCTTATATTCATTGTTAGCTATTGATTATATAAAAGTACTGGATCTTATTTTCGCTGCGTTCTTAACGCTATTCCACTCGAGTTGCTTCATTCCAATCATCTGTACGAAAGGATGATACAGGAAATAAAAAGTTATCAAATAAAGTTCCCACTGTCCAGTTTCTCCAAGCATACCTAACCGCAACCGGATTTTTAACCTCATCACTCTTCACCAAAATAGCTTGTTTATTATTTGCCAACTTTGCCATAGCAGGATAAAACACGTGGTTTTCCCCAGCAATTTCAAATCCATGAAGCCCGTTGGGAGCATTCAATCCTTTTGGAATATTTTTAAATTTTAAAAGAATTCCATCGTTTTTTACTTCCATAGAATCATAAACCGGCCCTCCGCACTTGAAGGCTGTTTGATTGTATGTTTTATTTAAAGCAAGATAGAGTAACCGATCAGCTACTTCTTTTTTCTTTGCAGGATGGATACAATCTTTTTCTCCAATATCTATAGTAACTGCCATACCTGAATTAGGAATGGTTTGTAAACATGTTTGTTGCGCCTCCCGGATAAAAGCAGAATTATCTTCTTTATTATATATTCCTACCTCATCACCATTGTATTTATAAGGTGCAATCTGAACATAATAAAATGGAAAATTACCGATATTCCATCTCGACCTCCAATCCTTTACCATGGCAGAAAAATAGGTTTTGTATAATTCTGGTTCCTTACGGTTCGATTCTCCCTGGTACCATAATGCTCCGCGAATTGCAAAGGGTATTAACGGATGTATCATTGCATTATAAAGCAAGGTAGGTGTATGATTTGTATTTTTCTGTAAATTCTTTCCTTCCAAATTCACTTGCTGATACTTTGAAATACACGAATTACTCATCCATGCTTGAACTCGACTACCGCCCCACGAAGTGTGAATCATTCCAACGGGAACATCTAACACTTCTTGTAATTGCTGACCGAAAAAATAAGCAATAGCGCTATAATCCAAAATACTTTCCGCGCTAGCGATGCTCCAACCCTTAAAAGCCTTTAGAGTATCAAGTGGATGTGCCGATCCTTTTTTATTGACATGAAAGAGACGCAATTGAATGTTATTGGCCTTTTTAAGAGCATCTGTAGCCCCAAAAGTAGGTTGACCATTGTAACCACCTAATGGTTGATACATATTTGATTGTCCTGAACACAGCCAAACTTCCCCAACTACCACATCTTTAATAACTATTTTTTCTTTAGCTTTAATAATCAGCTCGCTCCCTTGTCCTGTACCTTTCATGGGATCTAGTTTGACGATCCATTTCCCTTCTGAATTGCTAACAGTGTTTTTCTTCTGACCGGCGAAAAACACAGATATTTTAGTAAATGGGGAACTAGTTCCCCATACAGGAACTTTCTGATCTCGCTGTAACACCATATGATCACCAAAAACGGAAGCCAATTTGAGTGCTTGACCAAAAACCACATTGCTTGATAGAAGTGTGAAGAGCACTAATGAAATAATGACTCTAAAAGAAAACCTATTCATAATTATTTAGTTTTAGCTAGATATACAATTAGTTTACTATATTTTTAATTTGCCACCATTTGTCCATTCCTTCATTGCTTTGTTTAGCACCGGGAGTGCTTCTGCCATCGAGTATGATCTTTTTAAGAGCGGCTTTTAATTCTGTAGCTTTTTCAGGATGTTCATGGATCAGATTCTTCTCTTCAGCGATGTCATTCCGTAAATTATAAATCTGCATGGGTGGTAATTCCAGTTTATTCGTTTTGATATCCTTATTGCTCGGATAACTCCATCCCCCCGAACCTGGACACACACATAACTTCCAATCGCCCTGTCGGATGGCAAAATTTCCATTAATGGAATGGTGGATGGTGTACTCTCGAATTTCTGCTTTATCAGACCCGGTAATTAAAGGCAGCATACTATAACTATCTTCCCCTTCATTATCTTTTAGATGATAATCTGTTAACTCTGCACAAGTGGCAAAAAAGTCAGTGGTGCAAATGGTTTGATCTGCCTTTGCATTTTTTAATCCTCTTCCCGGCCATTCAATGATGAATGGTACACGATGACCGCCTTCGTATATATCTGATTTCATCCCACGAAAGGAGTAACTCGGATCATGTTTCACTTTGGCAAGCTCTTCAAAATCAGCTTTGGGAGAACATCCGTTATCTGAAGTAAATACCAAAAGTGTATTTTCGGAGATACCCTGCTTTTTCAGTGCTTCTCTGATCTGATGTACCACCTCATCGACCTGCATCACAAAGTCACCGTACATATTTGTATTACTTTTACCAAGAAATTCGGTGGTTGGCAGTATAGGCGTATGCGGTGCAGGTAATGGCAGATATAAAAAGAATGGTTTTTCTTTACCGGATTGAGCCGTTATATATTGAACTGCCTTGTCGCAGACATCCTGCAAAATAGAGGTGTGGCTGAAGTCATCACCTGTCGGGCCGGGACGCCAGAATCCTTTTTCGTCAACGCATCGGGTTACATTGAACGGCACCTTGGTTGGCATACCGTTCTCAACCCAAACATAGGGAGGCATATCCAGCGAGCCGCAAAAGCCGTAGGAGTAATCAAAGCCATGTGTATCTGGCCCATTTGCAATGGGTGCTGTATAATCGACATCCTGAATTGCATGGAGATTGTTAATGTTTTGTTTAACGGAATTCATCTTCCAGTCCCAGCCGAGGTGCCATTTCCCAATATAGGCAGTTGTATAACCTTGTTTCCTGAGCATCTCGGCGACGGTAGTGCGTTCTTGTTTAATCAGAGATTTTGAATACCCGCCCAATACGCCGTTTTTTAATTGACTCCTCCAGTTGTAACGACCTGTAAGGATCCCATAGCGTGTAGGAGTACATACGGATGAGGAAGTATGTGCATCGGTAAACATTAGTCCGTTCATAGCCATCTCATCCAGGTGAGGTGTGGGAATTTTTCCGTTTGCATTGTAACAGCCTATATCTCCATAACCAAGATCATCGGCCAGAATATAGATAACATTGGGCTTATGGGAGCTTGTATTAGTATCGTGTTGATCGGCACATGCATTACATACAAGCATAAACAAACCTGCCAGAAAAACATAAAGGGCATTCTTCATTTCAAAAGTGTTTAATTTGAATTTGTGAAGTTAAAGAAGGATGTGCTTCAGGCTTGTTGACTTGCGTTCAATCAGTCTTTCTATTTATTCAAATTGTATAAGGAATGCTTCTGAATGATGATTAGATCAAGGATTACATTAAAATGGCCAATCTTGCGAATGCGTGTCAGTGGATAATGAATTAATTAAAAACGCCACCGCTTTTTTTTAGCAGTGGCGTTTAAATAGCTTACTTCAGAGGATTTATACTAAACCCATACTTGTATGTTTTTCCGGTCAGTCGATATTGTTTATGTGTCCAGGCACCCCAACTGGTATCGCCCCCGACACCCATCTGCTTGTAATCAATATTAACAGATGTCAAATCACGGGGTTTCACATCAGTGGTATGGCGGTTCACCACTTTCTTGCCTTTCACCTGACGACCGTCTGTTCGTTCCGGCGACTCAAAATCTTCGATTACGTTATGATGTGCGGATACCTCAATCAGTTCATCGCCAACGAATTTTAATCCAACTCCTTTCTTATTCGTAATTGACATCCAGCGCACATCGGTTTTATTACCATTTTCCTGCGGGCGGATATAAGGCCAGTATTGATCGGCCACATTGCCTGAATACAGATCTACAAAGGCGCTTGTCTTACGGTCCCAGTATGATTCATGAGGTCCGCGCCCCAACCAGCTGATCTGGTCAAATTCACGTGGCATGACCATGTTTATTCCAAAACGTGGGAATTCGGGTGGTTCCTCATCCGTTACGGTTATGTCATTAGTTACATGAACCTTACCGTTCCCATTTACAGTATAAACTACATTACCAATTCCGAGCTTTTTACCATTATATGAATACTCAAATGCAAAACTTATAACAGCTGTGTAAGATTTTTCAGAAAGTGTATAATGCGAGTTAACCAGTTTTCTGTTTTGCCCGGCCTTTCGCCATGGTTTGCTTCGTTTATCCATTTTATTCCCAAAATCATTATCTGTCGGAGCTCTCCAGAAATTGGGCTCTGGTCCTTCTTTAATCATTTCTTTTCCGTCATGTACAAATGAAGACAAAGTTCCTTTTTCTTTATCGAACTGCACAGTGAATACAGAATTCTTTACAATAACCTTTCCCTGTTCTTCTTCCATCGTCAGCTCCTGTGGATTTGATTCCGGGCCTGATGCTTTTGCGTAAATCGGTAGTTTAAACTGTTCTTTTGCCAGAATAGTTCCGGCCTCAACCAGATTTTCTGTTTCTTTTAGTTTAGCATACAGATTCAGGAAATACTGTGTCCCTGCTTCAGCTTGTAATGAAATATCCAGAGCCACAGTCTTTGACTGATCAGGTGCCAAATTCAAGGGATCTATATTCCCTGATTTAACAAGCATCCCATCACCCTTGATTTCATATATAAAGTCAAATTTATTCGTATTGATAAAGGCATATTTATTTTCAATTTCTATCTTTCCTTTTCGCAGATCAACCGGTTTAAACTTTATATATTGGTACACTTTCTTCACCTCCTTCAGGTGTGGTTTGATACCTCTGTCTGGATTCACGAGGCCGTTTAAACAGAAGTTGCCGTCACTCGGCACAGTATCCGGGCCAAAATCACCACCGTAAGCCCAGAATTTTTCACCAACTTCATTGGTTGTCAGCAGGCCTTGATCAACCCAGTCCCAAATGAATCCGCCCTGAAAGATCGGCTCTGATTCGATCAGGTCCCAATAGTCCTGCAGGTTTCCAACACTATTCCCCATGGCATGTGCATATTCACACTGAATCAAAGGTTTGTCGCCGCGTTCCTTTTTATACTTCTCCATTCGCTCCATACGCATGTACATGGGGCACATAATATCGGTATTTCGACCACCGTGCGCTTGCTCATACTGCACCGGACGGGTGTCATCAACAGATTTAAGGTAATCATATGTGGCATTGAAATTCACGCCATTACCGGCTTCATTTCCCAGCGACCATGTGATGACAGATGGTTGGTTTTTGTCCCTCTGATACATGTTTACAGTCCGGTATAAATGCGCCTCCCCCCAGTCTGGGTTCTTCGCCAGCGATTCCTTTCCATATCCCATTCCGTGCGACTCTATATTGGCCTCATCGATAAGGTACAGGCCATATTGGTTACATAGTTCATACCAGCGTTCCGGCTGTGGATAATGCGACGTACGAACAGCATTCAGGTTATGGCTTTTCATTACCTGAATGTCTTTGATCATGGTGGCTTCGTCAACCACATGACCGCTTGTTTCATGGTGTTCGTGCAGGTTTGCACCTTTAAGATAAACAGCTTTGCCATTCACAAGTAACTGTGCATCTTTTATTTCAATTCTTCTGAATCCCACATCCTGACGCACTACTTCAAGCGTTTTGCCTTCTGCATCACTGAGAATAATAATTAGTTCATATAGACTTGGTGTTTCCGCTGTCCACTTTTTAATCTGTTTAAATTCTGAATTAAAACGAACCTGTCCGGTTTCTACTAAAGCAGAAAAGGTCTTCAGCTCCTGATCTCCGTCAAGTAGCTTTGCGCTTACTGTGGCTACATTACCTTTATCAGTTCCGGTCACATCAGCACTTAGTTCAAAAGTTCCGGTGGTGTAATCATCTGCTAATCCGGCTATGACTTTAAAGTCTCTGATGTGCTGCGGATCACGGGCCATCAAAAATACATCTCTGGTGATACCGGCGAGGCGCCAGAAATCCTGATCTTCCAAATAGCTGGCATCACTCCATTTATATATTTCAACAGCCAGGGTATTCTCTCCAGATTTCAGGAATTTGGTAATATTGAACTCTGAGGGTGTTTTGGAGTCTTCAAAATAACCCACTTTTTGCTCATTCACCCATACATACACAGCTGAACCGGCTGCTCCGAAATGAAGGAATATTTCTTTTCCGTCCCAGTGTGCCGGTACATCAAATATGCGTTTATAGGAACCCACCGGGTTATAATGCTTTTGTATGGTTGGCGGTGTCTTTTTATGAGGGTATTTGGAGTTGGTATAGATCGGGTATTCATAGCCTTCACACTCCCAGTTGGCAGGTACCTGTATGGTTCCCCAGTTGCGTGTGTCATAATCATCTTTAAAGAAATAACAAGGTCTTTCTGAAGGATTCTGCGCCACATGAAACTGCCACTCTCCGTTTAAGGACTTGATCAAAGAAGATGACCATATGTTATCTCTGTTCACTTCACTTTCACTCGCAAAGGGAATATAGTAAGCCCTGGCTGGCTCCCTGTTTATTTCATATACTGCAGGATTCTCCCAGTCGGCAGGGACTTTTTCTTCGAAAACTACACCTTCGTAATTGTTGTAACTGGTACAACTAAACATGCTGCTCATCAAGGTAATGAGGAACAACCATCTCAAATTCCGGTTTTGCATATATCTATGTTTATTTAAATATCACTCTGTGAAAATAGATATATCAACGGCATTTGATTCTTAGTGATCATTCGATCGTTCTTTCATTTCATTCAGATTCTCCTCTTTCTCCTTCCTGGAAAGCAGTTGGCGTCACCCCGAACATCTTTTTAAAGCATACTCCAAAATAACTAAGGTCGTTGAACCCACAATTGTAAGCCACTTCCGAAATGGTAAACGACTTATTTTCCAGCATTTGTGCAGAACGCTTTAAACGAATATTTCTGACAAATTCACTTGGCGAAGAATCGGCAAGGCTCTTCATTTTTCTATAGAGCATCGAACTACTCACCCCAAGGTCATCTGCAAATTCTTTAATGGAGTATTCGGCATTGGCCATATGTTCTTCAACCAGTTTCTTGGCCTTATTAAAAAAGGCTTCGTCCAGTGGTGTGACGCTGACGTTTTCTGGCTCCAAGTTTAAGCTACTTCCGGTTTCTTTCCGCATCTTACGCATGTTTCCAAGCAGTGATTGCATTCGCGCAAGCAACAGGTTCATATTCACCGGCTTTTCCACATATGCGTTGGCACCGCTCTGGTACCCCTGAAGTTTATTATTATCGCCTACCTTGGCGGTGATTAAAATAACCGGGATGTGACTTGTTTCAATATTCGACTTGATGGCTTTACAAAGCTCATAGCCCGATTTTACCGGCATCATTACATCGGATATAATCAGATCAACTTCTTCTTTTTCTGCCATGGCCAAACCTTCCTCACCATCGCCGGCCTCAAGAATAGTAGCATATCCACCAATTGCTGTCTTTAGGGATTCACGGAATACCTCGTTATCCTCAACAAGCAATATTGTTTTATCGTTTAGCACCTCTTGCTCGTTAAAGACTGATTCGCTCATTTTTTCTGATTCGGCTTCAACTTTGGCTATGTACTCCACATCCGGCATAGCTTCCATGGTGTCTTCCTTGTTTTCCTGAATTGAATAGGCACCGTCAATTGGCAGAATAAGTTTAAACCGCGTGCCTTTGTTTAACTCACTTTCTACAGTTATTTCTCCGGCTAGAATGTCCACTAGGCTCTTTGTCAGGTTTAAACCAATTCCAATTCCATCGGTTTTAACTTTACTCTGGCCCTTCACCCGGTAAAAACGATCAAACACCCTTGAAAGTGCATCTTCAGGTATTCCATAACCGGTATCACTCACTTCCAGCAGTACATTTTTATCATCTTGTTTATGCAGACTGAATATCACCTCTCCTTTTTCGGTGTACTTTAAGGCGTTGGACATCAAGTTGCGAATGATTAATTCCCACTTTTCTTTGTCAATAAGGCCATGCACATTTCTTTCTATATCATACTTAAAACCTAAGCCTTTCTTTTCTGCCTGAGGAATGAAATCCCGAATGCAGTCTTCGACTACCTTGCTGGCATCCCATTCTCCAAGGGAAACAGTCATTCGGTTCGATTCAATTTTTCTGAAGGTTAGCAACTGTCGAATTAATCGCTCCAATCCGCCCACGCTGCGTACCATCACCTCTACATTGTCGGCAGAATAGGTACTTTCCTTACGTATATTATAAAGCGCTGTGGATAAAATAGAAACAGGTGTCAGTAATTCATGCGAGATGTTGGTGAAAAAACTCAGTTTGTACTGATGCAGCTTATCAGACTTTACTCGTGCCACGTGTTCAAGTTCCATGGCTTGCTTAATGCGTTCTAAGCGCAGTCGCTGCCTGAAAATAAAGGTGATGATTCCCGCTATAGCTATAAAGTATAAACCGATGGCCCACCAGGATTTATATGGTGCAGGCTGTACCTTCAGATTCATTTCAAGCACGTCATTATTCCAGATTCCCTGACTGTTTGATCCTTTGAGCATAAAAACATAGTCGCCCGGTGGTATATTGCTATAGTTGGCACTTCGCATTTTTGAACTTGCGAACTTCCAATCTTTATCCAGCCCTTCAATTTTATACATGTATTGATTGGCTTCGGGTGAAGTATAGCATAATGACGTAAATTCAATTGATAGATCATTACTGTTATGATCGAGCCAGATAATACTGTCTTTGAATGCAGATAAATCCTTTGTTTCTCCTTCAATGCGAATTTCGGTAATGGCGACTGGCGATTTAATGTAACTGGATTTCACCCGGTGCGGTTCAAATTTATTGAAACCATTATAACCACCAACATAGAAGAGCCCTTCGTCATCTTTATAGAATGAACGCGGCAAAAAGACATTGCCCTGAAGGCCATCGCGGTGTGAATAGCTTTCATGAAAGAAATCCATGCCATTCACGGTTACTTTGGTTAAACCGTTGTTTGTGGTCACCCAAAGATTGTCATAACGATCCTGGTTAATGCCGTACACCACATCGCCCATCTGGTTCACATTGGCATCCAGATGATGTAATTCGCTATCCTGTGCATGTGAGTATAAAAGCCCCTTACCTTTGGTTCCCAGCCAGATCCTTTCCTGCTTATCTCTAAACAGGCAGATAATGCGGTCTTTTATTTGATTCCACGTTTTAACTTCTGCCTTACCCTTACTAAAACTCAGTTCAAAAACACCATACTTTTCTGTAGATACGAGCACGGATGAGCCTTTGTAATCTACAATGCCGGTGATGATAAAACTGCCTTTCCGTACAGCTGCTTTCTGCCGTAATTCGACCACATAACGACTCCGCCATTCTCCCTCTCCGCCGCGGCTTAATATATTTAGTCCGTCTTCAGTACCAACAAGCACCGATCCGTTTTGTAATTCGTGCATCGCATAGATATGACGCCCTCTGAACTCGGCCCACTTGAATATGCGACGGGTCACATCCACTTTCCCACTTTTTACATCCAAATGGACAACCCCGTTATATCGCGTACCTATCCAGAGCAGGGAATCTCTGTCCCACATCAGATCATAAGCCGTGTTCAAGTTAAGATGATCATTGAGCACTTTATATTCCGGAACTTCACTAAAATGCTTAAAACGATCTGTTTTCTTATCGTATACCACAAAACCAATACTTAATACACCTGCGAGCAGACGCTCTTTATGATCTGTTTCAAAACAATGTACGGCCTGGTTGCGTTTTTGAGGATTCAGATTTGGAATTTTCAGATGCGCAAACTTATTGCGTTCAATAACCAGTTTGAATATGCCACCACCTTTTGTGGCTATCCACAGTATGTCAGAATTATCATTCAGCAGGTTCGTCACCACTGTACTGTTAATGGTGGCATTAGTATCTCCTGGCTTAAAGTTAATAACTTTATGTTTTTGACTAAAAGGGTATTGAATTACCGACAAACCATAAGGTGTACCAATCCAGATTCCCCCGTATTTGTCTTCGCCAATGCTATGGATAATATCTCCAGGAATGGTGTTTGCATTGTTTTTATCATGCCTGAACGTTTTAATTTCATGCACTTCATTTTCCGAACTGATATCCAAAACAAACAAGCCGTTCTCCCATCCGCCTACCCAGAGGTAGCCCCTGCTGTCTATGAACAGGGAGTTGGTAGCAACTCCCAGACCTTCACGCACATTTACATCGCTCATTTTATAACTTGTGAACGATTCTCCATCTGCGTTCAGTCGCATTATATGGTTACTCAGTGTGCTGATCCAGATACG
The DNA here is from genome assembly GCA_022361295.1 of Bacteroidales bacterium. Lineage (GTDB taxonomy): Bacteria > Bacteroidota > Bacteroidia > Bacteroidales > Marinilabiliaceae > Carboxylicivirga. Next base: position 5,682 of record JAKSBD010000115.1, on the reverse strand, counting down.
TCCGCGGGAATCTTCGACCATCTTACGGGTGATGTTACTGATCATTTTGTTCTCCGGGCACGGATGCAACTCTTTAATTTGCTGATTTTCAGAATTAACAATATAAAAACCCGTATGTGAACTCAGGTAAACCTTGCCGTCTGACGCTTTCAACACATCGTTCAGTCTGCGTCCTTCGAAAAAGGTCTCAACAGAATCTAATATACTTTCATAGTATTTATTAAAGGCGAAAAAGCCTTCTACGCCACATACATAGAAGTTGCCTTCTTTATCCACATGAATCTCATTGATGGTCATCCCGTACATTTTCCCAAGGTGCGGGTGAGACTTAAATGAATTGAATTCGTATCCGTCGTAGCGTACAATGCCATCGCTGGTACCAAACCAAATAAAGCCTTCCTGATCCTGCACAGTAGTATATACTTCATCGGATAACAACCCGAGCGTATTATTCAGGCCTTCAAAATGCAGGTTATGGTAATCCTGTCCGCTTACAAACAATACGGACAAACACAATGAAATTACAAGACAGATTCTTCCCATAGCGCGCTTCACAAATCGGATTTATAGTTGCAATTAACTAATTTTAGCTGAGATTACAAATATCAGATTTTGCTTTTGAACAACCATGAAAGAATCTGTAAAACATCGTGCAATGTGTATAAATATTAATTCACGATTTACTTTTTAAGCGGTTTAGTACTATACTTATCAAGCTGTATATCATGAGGATAGTTCACCAACCACGCATCAAGCTCGTTTTTCATCTCTATCACTTTATCTTCCTCCACATCTTTGAGGTTGTTGGTTTCTCCAACATCTTTTTTCAGGTTATAAAGCTGTAAATTCGACCCGTCAAAATCCATTAACAGCTTGTAATCACCTTTACGCATTGCTAAATCGGGATCATTATCCAAACCATAACCCGGACGATCCGGCGGACGAATCCAGTAAAGCGGCTGGCTTCGTTTTCTTTGCGTTTTTCCGGAGATAGCTTTTAGCATACTTTCACCATCATACTTTGCCCCGGCATCTGGTTCAGCTCCTGCAATCTCCATAAAAGTCAAGGGCAGATCAATGCCTGCGAGCACTGTTTTTGAGTTTTTACTCCCAGCTTTTCGTATGGCAATTTCGCCAGGCCACCACACGATAAAAGGCTCCCTGACTCCACCTTCGAACAGGTTAGTTTTATAACCTCTAAGTGGCCCTGCTCCATTAACGGCCTTATCCGGTCCGTTATCGCTGGTAAAAACAATTAAAGTATTATTCTTCAAATTTTCATCATTACGAATGTAGTCGAAAAGTCGACCAATCTGGCGATCCATTTCATGCATCACACCCAAAAACCTGGCTTTCATTGATAAATCACCGCGTAAGTGTTTTGGAGGCTCCAGCGGCGTGTGAATATCATCAGGCCACAGGTTAATGTAGAATGGCTTGCCAGCAGACCTTGCATTCTCAATTGCAGTAATGGTCCGGTCCACAAAAATCTCGGTTAACTTATCCCTCTTTTCCCAATGCACCTCACCTCTTCCCAGCTTTTCCGATTTCAAATCAAGACCACGCTTTCCGTTCTTATAATTAAATGTTTCATAAATGGCCAGATAGCGCTCCCCTAAACCTTCAAACTGTGTGACAGCCTCATCAAAGCCATATTCGGTTATTAAAGGCACATCCTTGATGTCTCGTCCACCACCCATGTGCCATTTACCGATATGTGCAGTGTAATAACCTGCCTGCTGCAGGTTACGGGCTACCGAGGGGGCCTCAAGGGATAAACTATGCCGTACACCGCGCTTTTCATTATGTTGCCTGGTATTAATAAATGAAGTAATTCCCCATTTCGAGGGATAGTTTCCGGTAGTGACCGCTGTGCGGGACGGTGAGCATATGGGGGAATTCACATAAAATTGGGTGAATAAAATACCCTCGGCTGCCAACTGATCAATGTGAGGGGTATGCACTTCCTCATTGCCATAGCACCCAAGATCGGCATAGCCCATATCATCAATAAAAACAAAAAGGATATTCGTTTTATCCTGCGCCTTTATATAACCGGCCAGCAAGAATATTATAAGAAAAAGTTGATATTTAGTTTTCATTTTTGTGTGTTTAATCTGTATTACTCTTTGGCTTGCCATTCCGGAATTACAGGACCAGAAAGTGTGGTATTATTATAATATCTGGGATTTTGCCTTTCAATTTTAAGTTTATAAAATGCCTCTGTTTGCTGCTGCAACTCCTCTACCAGAAGCGGATACTTATCAGCAACATTGTCGGTTTCCCCCTTATCATTAGTGGTGTTATACAATTCAATCCGGCTTGTTTGAACCTTGTTATCCGGAGCATTGCGATACCATACCAGTTTCAGGTTATCTGAATGGATGGTCAGGCGTTCTACCTTTTCATTATTCTGATCAAGATAGGTAAACCATTTCCTTTTAGGCATTCGCTCTCCTTTCATTGCATTCAGCATGCTCATACCATCTAACTTATACTTCACATTCTTTTCATAACCGCTTATTTCTGCAAGGGTGGGAAACACATCAATATACCCGACATGCTCACTGATTACCCTGCCGCCTGCAACACCTCCGGATGGCCAGCAGGCTGTGGCCACTACATTTATTCCGCCCTCGTAAACTGTTAGTTTCCATCCTCTTTTCTGCCCGTTATTGGCTACAGATTTCATGCCGCCGTTATCACTAAAGAACAAGATAAAAGTATTATCCATTTGTCCCCTTTCTTCAATACAGTCAAGGATTTTACCTATGTTTTGATCCATACAATCCACCATCGCCGCGTAGGTTTTCTTTTTACCTTCGCGATGTGGATACTTCTTTAAATCTTCTTTTTTAGCCTGAAAAGGCGAATGGGGTGCAGTAAAGGACGTATATAAAAAAAAGGGCTCATTCGCAGGTATGTCGTTTATAAAACTGCATGATGCTTCGCCTATTAAATCTGTGGCATATCCTTCCTTTTTATGTGTCTTGCCATTTAAGTGCCAATCGTTTTCTCCCTCACGTTCATGGCTAAAATAGTCAATGGCACCGTTTAGGCAGCCTTCAAAGAAGGTAAAACCCTGATTGTTTGGCCACCATTTCTGATGCCGATGCCCCAGATGCCACTTGCCAACCACGCCCCGATGTTTATAGCCTGCACTTGCCAGCATCTCTGCCAGCGTCACCTCTTCCGGGTTCATTCCATAGATTCGTTGAGGTGGAACAACGGCACGCATCATTCCGAAACGAATCGGATAACGTCCGGTCAACAAACCTGCCCGGGTTGGAGAACACATGGGGCAGGCATAAAAATTATCAAAACGTATACCTCCGGATGCAATGCGGTCGATATTCGGTGTTTGTATATCGCTTCCATTGAATCCCACATCGGCATAGCCCAGGTCATCGGCAAGAATGATCAATATATTTGGTTTTTGTGTTGTTTCCTGAGCATTAATGAGACCTGCTGTCAGAATAACACTCAGACAGATTAACTTTTTTAGAGACATTATTAACTGTTTTTTACGGCTTTATTTTGGCTGTAGGATGTTGATTTAATATCGCTAGTAATTCCTTAACTACCTTTTTCTTCTTAGATGCAATATTCACTGTTTCCAGTGGATCATTTTTATAATCGTACAATTCGTAAATAACTTCCTTTTCTTTGTTTTTGAGGGGTGTCCAACGCACCAGGCGGTATCGGTCTGTGCGAATTGCTTCGCCAAGGTACCCGCCTCTTTTATAAGCATGATAGGCGTTATCTCTCACCCTTACTGAACCGTCTTTTAACACCGGCGCCATACTGAGGCCGTCAATGGGCTGCGGACCTTTCGGTTCAGCCAGACCAGCAAGTTCTGCCAGAGTCGGGTATATATCCACTGTTTCGATCAGTTGCCTGCTTGAAGAACCAGCCTGGGTCACTCCAGGTGCCACTATGGCAATAGGAATCCGGTTACCTTGTTCATAGTTATCGTGCTTTGTCCAACTTCCATGATCGCCCAGGTGCCAGCCATGGTCGCCCCATAATACAATTATCGTATTCTTATCCAGATTGTATTTTACAAGTGCATCCAGTACGCGTCCCAACTGGGCATCCATGTAACTCATACTGGCATAATAACCGTGTATCAGGCTGCGCTTTAATTCCTCAGAATAAATTTCAGTGCCATCATTGGGCACACCCTTGAATGCTTCTATTTCGCCATGTCGTTTCACCGCAAACTTTGGCGCGTTCTTTGGGTAATCTTCATATTTCGGCTGAGGGAGGGTCTGCGGATCGTACATATCCCAATATTTTTTTGGTGCACAAAATGGCAGGTGCGGACGGGCGAATCCTACAGCCATAAAGAAAGGCTGTTCCTGATTTTGTGACAATTCACGAAGACGATTGGCGGCATGTGTCGCAATCCGTCCGTCGGCATAGGCTTCATCCAACACATCCGGCATTTCCATTACAGCGCCACGTGGCAGTGTATGAATTTTTTTAATGCTTTTATCGTATAACTTCGCGTTTGTAAAAAGTGCTTCTTCACGTGTTAATTGCCGGTTATTACTTTCCGGAAGTAAATATTCAACTACCTTATCGGCACGATGAGGCACACTCCATGAAGCTTTGTCATCGGTATTACCATGGCCTATATGAAATACTTTTCCCATGGCTTCTACGTGGTAACCAGCGTTCTTAAAGTGCTGTGGTAAGGTCACCGCATCCGGATATACATCCCTAAATTCCGTTCCAAATCCATATATACCTGTACTGGTTGAACGTGAACCCAACATGTAATTGTAGCGGGATGCCATGCATACTGCCTGGTTACAATAAGCCATATCGAAGCGCATTCCCATTTCTGTAAGCCGGTCGAGATTTGGGCTAACAGCATGCTCATCGCCGTAAGCTCCGATAGTAGGCTTCAAATCATCGACCATAATTAATAATACATTGGGCTGGGCATTTTCCACAGAGAATTTGTAAACGGATTTTGTCTGGTACACTACTCCTGGCTCTAAAATAATTGATGGAAAGTTTTCCTGATTAGGTGAATCCGGGTAATGCTGTGTTTCCAGGGCAAAGGCTTCACGGAACTTATAAGTATTTCCGGCCTTACCGGTTTCGGCTCCATTAAAGAAGTTACCGCCGTAAAATTGCATTGCTGGTTCTTCGGTAAACACTTCCATTTTTCGGCCACTCTCCGGTTCAACAACCACGGCGGCAAGACTCATCTCCTTGCCGTTTTTATTTAAAACAAAGTTATGGTCGTATCCTGAACCATTAATAAGTTGCGTGTTGGTGCTTTGCTGAATTAAATCTTTTCCGATGGTTTTTCCATTTCTGAAGTCAAAGGGGGTACCTTGAACATTTTCATTTGTTCCTAAAGGGATCAGTGTTTGATCCACGGGAGTATACTGATCGGCACAAATCGTAAGTATGTGGTCATTGATTGTCCCACTTCCTTCTCCTGCTAAATTAAAAAATGCATGGTTAGTCAGGTTAACCGGAGTGGCTTTATCGCTTGTTGCCTTATATTTCATCACCACCTCATTATCTTGGGTGAGTTCATATTCAACTTCTACGTTTAAGTTACCTGGATAGCCCATTTCACCATCTTTCGAAAGATAAGTCAGTACAATGGATGAAGCAGATACTTTTTTAACTTCCCACACTTGATTATGGAAGCCTTTC
>JAKSBD010000317.1 GCA_022361295.1 Bacteroidales bacterium | reverse complement strand
TGGCACCGCCCCAGCCGCCATCTGCATTTTGGGCACTAATCAGGAAATATGCGCCTTTGGCAAGCATTTCTTTGGCAAGCGGATGGTCAATACCGGAAAGGTACTCCACTGACAAGGCCGTACCATATACCGGCGAGCGTTCATCCTGCGCATCCTGATCGCCAAACCAAAGCGGGTACCAGCAACCCTCGGCACTTTGTTCTTTTTTCATCCAGCGTAGCATGCGGCCGGCACTATCGTCGCATTTCTTTTTCAGCGAATCGGGTAACTGATTGCGCCACAGGCTAAAGGCCAGCAGGGCATGGGCCGTAATATCCGGGCTGCTTTGGTCGAAGGGCAATTTACCCCAGCCTTTACAAAAAGTAGGGATGCCGCCATCGGCATTTTGAAGGGAGAGGAGCCACTCAAGGCCTTTTTCAATTTCCACACTCATCTCACCATTGCACAATTCATATAGTGCCACCAGTGCACCGGCGGTATCATCCGCATCGGGGGCCGCACCCGGCAGGTTAGTCCAGCCCCAGCCACCTTCTTTTGCACCTGTGAAGGGGTGCTGATATTTAAAGGCATTCTGCTTGATTACATTGGCGAGGTTTTGCCGGTCAGGGATATTGTCTCCCATTGCCCTGACGCTTAATGAAGTTACCCAGGCAGCCAGATTGGTATCTATGGGCCAGGAGCCGTCTTCACGCACTGTGTCGGTCAGGAAGCCAATGCCTTTTCGCACTGCTTCATGATCACCGTATCCGGCGCCACACATGCACATGGACACAAAGCCGGTTAGTGGTGCTGCCTCCAGAAAACCCCCATTTTCGGGCTGCAGTTTAATCAGTACTTTTAATGAACCCGGTATAAACGATTCCCTCAGCAGGTTTTTCCTTCCTTTTTTATAGCGAAGGATGCCCACGGCTATTAAAGCGGGTATGGCATAACTCACTACCGGCAGGCGCAGGAAGCGGAATAGCTTCTGCGGCAGAACAGACAGTTCAAAAGGCAACTGCGGAATGTTTATCCATGAGGAAATGACTCCGGCCAATGCGCACATCACCAGTATGGGGGCGGAGAAGGTGAGGTCCTTTCCGTAATATTTTAATACACCTTCTATGATATGGGCATCACTGATGCCGCCGAATTTATCATTCAAAAATGCCTTGGTTGGCTCAGGCGTTTCACCAACTGCACTTAATGTGGCAAAGGTCAGCAGGGTGGCTGTCATGTTTGAAGGGCTCTCCGGACTGTCGCCCCAGGAACCGTCATTAAGCATTGTTTTTTTCAACCAGGCGATCCCGTTTTCAATGTGTGACAGATGCTTATCCCTGTCAGACATAAAAAGCGCAAATACAGCTACGGATGTCGATATGGCACTTGACGACAGGTAGCCGTTCCACAAACTGCTGTTAGGCGGGCGTTTGTCAAGCAGCTCTGCGCTGAGGTAAGCGATCATCGTATGTATCTTTTCTTCCTGCATCTTGTCTCTCTTAATTAATTGATAGGGCAGCACCGATGGCTAACAATCCGTAAAAACAATACTCCACATCGCTTCTGTCATCCAGTAAGGTGGCGATAAAACCACCTGATTCAGCCCAGTGGGCTTCAATAAATTCCAGGGCAGGGTAGCTGGGCTTTTCTTTGTAGGACTTTAATACAAACAGGGCAGTGGCAGTTGATAACAGATCCGGCACCGGTGCCGAAGGTGCAGCCTTAAATCCGCCTGTTATATCCTGCATGGACTTGAGGTACCCGATTGCTTTCTCTTGCTTCCCATTGCTTATCTGGCCTAATACTGACAGGGCAGCCGTGGTGGCGTTGGTGGTGGCGGTTAGTCCATCAGTCACATTCATAAAGCCTCCTGATTCATGGCGGTATGGCCCCAGGTCCTTTTCAATTTTACTTTTCTCTGCAAGCTTATTTCCCGTATCTTCCAGCAAGGACACCCAGATGAATTGAGTATATGGAGCACTGGTATCCTGATGTGGTACATGCTTAAAGTCATTCAGTTCCCTGACCTGCTGTTTGCTTTGGGTTTTTAACCAGGTTAATACACGCCCTTTTTTGTACATGTAAAGTA
>JAKSBD010000116.1 GCA_022361295.1 Bacteroidales bacterium | reverse complement strand
TTGAGGCAAAAGTAAACATTTTTTAAGTATCTGGAAGACGAAAAGTAAAGATCAGGAAGAAAGAGGTGAGTGTTGAGAATATCCCGATCCAATATGTCAAAAGAAGGTGTCCAATAGTTGGGCACCTTCTGTTTTTTCGCCTGAAGGTATTGAGTAAAAACAGTCCGAAGCAGGAAGTCCGGAGTCCGAAGCTGATAAAAGTGCACAGTGCATAGTGCTTAGTACTATGTGCAATTCGACAGTTAAACGATTCAACAATTACCCAATTCGACGATTATTAAACTCCTAAACTCTAAACAGTCCGAAGCAGGAAGTCCGAAGTCCGAAGCTGAAAAGTGCACAGTGCACAGTGCATAGTGCCATGTGCAATTCGACAGTTAGGCGATTCAACAATTATCCAATTCGACTAATAACCAATTCGACTATTTTAAATAATGCTGTTTGATTAATGATAACATTGAATACAAAGCAAATACGTCACTAACGCCATTAACAAATGAGAAGGACGAACCACAAATGAAAGATTTATTGCATAAAAAGTATTTTTTACCTTTAAAGTGCTTTAAAAGTAAATAATACTTTTATATTTGTATCGCTATGAATACAAATATTTACGATCAATATCAGGAGAATAAACGCTTTGTATCAGTTGACTGCGTCATTTTTGGTTATGAAGAAGAAAAGTTAAAGCTTCTGGTTTTTCAACGTGCCATTGAGCCTGCCAAAGGCGAATGGTCCTTACTGGGTGGTTGGGTTAACCACAATGAATCAACGGAAGATGCGGCTCGGAGAGTATTAAACAAATTAACCGGTTTGCAAGATATTTTCCTTGAGCAGGTTCATACTTTTTCAGACCCGGAACGTGATCCTGGTGGTAGTGTAATTACCGTAGAATATTATGCACTCATAAAAATTGATGAGAAAGCCAGTAACCTTCTTGAAGATTATGGTGCAAAATGGTACACACTTGAAGAGTTACCCCCGCTAATTTTCGACCATAACATATTGGTAGAAAAAGCGCTTGAGAGACTGCGCCTGCGCTCGAGTTATGAAATCATTGGTCGTAAGTTATTACCAGAGAAGTTTACCATTACACGCCTTAGAAATCTGTATGATCAGATTTTCCAGAAGCAATTTGACCCCGGTAATTTCCGCAAGAAAATTCTCTCATTAAAGGTATTGGAGCGATTAGAGGAGAAAGACATGTCCGAATCGAAGAAAGGTGCCTATTACTTCAAATTCAAACCTAAGCAAGAGGGTGAGTTCAATCACCCGATATTTAAGCGATCGATATAAAATAACTACTGCACAAATACAATTATGGAACAATTTGAATTTACTGAACATTCACACAGGCGTTATAACGCACTAACAGGTGACTGGGTATTGGTTTCACCACACAGGACCAAGCGTCCTTGGCAAGGTAAGATAGAAAAACCTGCCATTGAAGAGCGTCCCGAGTATGATGAAAAATGTTACTTATGCCCGGGTAATGAACGAGCCGGCGGTCATAAAAACCCGGAGTATAAAGATGTTTTTGTATTCCAGAATGACTTTAGCGCATTAGTTCCTGATATTCCTGAAGGTAATTACACCAATGGCGAACTATTCAGGGCTGAGAGTGAACGTGGATTCTGTAAAGTAATTTGCTTTTCTCCGCGCCACGATTTAACTATTCCTGAAATGGAAGTGGAGAATATTAAGAAGGTGGTTGACCTTTGGTGCGAACAATATGAAGAAATTGGCGCATTGGATTATATCAAGCATGTTCAGATTTTTGAGAACAAGGGAGATATCATGGGTTGTAGTAACCCTCATCCACATGGTCAGATTTGGGGGCAATATTCTGTTCCTGTGGAACCGGCCAAAGAAGCCATTAAGCAAAAGGAGTATTTCGACAAGCATGGAAAGACCCTATTGGAAGACTATGTGGCAGATGAGCTAAAATCAGGTGAACGTATATTAGTGGAAAATGAACACTTTGTTGCCTTGGTTCCATTCTGGGCAACATGGCCATTTGAAGCGATGATTGTCAGTAAGCGTGCTGTATCCAACTTAAGCCAGTTAAGCGATGATGAGCGCACTGCCCTTGCTGATGCCTACAAAAAGCTGACAGTAATGTATGACAACCTGTTTGAGGTGTCATTCCCTTATTCGGCAGGTATTCACCAGGCTCCAACCGATGGTGAAGAGCACCCCGAGTGGCACTTACACATGCACTTCTACCCGCCATTACTTCGCTCGGCAACGGTTAAGAAGTTTATGGTAGGCTATGAAATGATGGCCAACGCACAACGCGATATCACCGCAGAACAGGCTGCACAGCGTTTGCGCGACTTACCAACAACACATTATAAAGCAAAATAAATTATGATATGGCTACCGGCTGTCGCCTGATGGCTGGTAGTGAAAACAATAACACTTAATTCAGTTTAGATATGCAGATTACAAGTTTAATTGAAAAGATTAACGGTGGTAACAATCCGTTTTTCAAAGAGATTTATGGTACTGACGAAGTTGTTCTAAAAGAACAAGCAGATCGTTATATCAAATATATGAATGAGTTTAAAAGCATCTATGGAACAGATGATGTAATGCTTTTAAGCTCACCGGGCCGTACTGAGGTTGGTGGTAACCACACTGATCACCAGTTAGGTCGAGTTCTAGCAGGTGCTGTTAACCTTGATAACATTGCTGTTGCTGCACCAAACGGAACAAATAAAGTACGCATCACATCGGTTGGATTCGATCCTTTTGAAGTGGACTTAAGCGAACTGGAAGTAACAGAATTTAAATTAACACCTGATAATATTGTTAGAACCATAGCCAAAGAAATCAAAGGTATTGGTTTGGAAATTGCAGGTTTTGACGCTGTTATCCACGGTTGTGTACCTGAAGGTTCAGGTTTGAGTTCATCTGCTTCATTTGAGGTATTGGTTGGTGCTATCTTCAGTAACCTGTTTAACGATGGAAAATTAGATCCTGTTGACAACGCAAAGTTTGGTCAGAAAGCTGAGCATGCTTGTAAGAAATTCTGTGGTTTAATGGATCAGACAGCCTGTGCTGTTGGTGGTTTCATCACTATTGACTTTGCTGATAAAGCCAATCCGGTTGTGAAGGCATTGGATTTCGACTTCGCCAAAACTGGTTACTCGTTGGTAATTACCAACACAGGAGGTAGTCACGGCGGATTGGATGAAGAATATAACGCACTGCCAGGCGAGATGAAGTCAGTAGCTCAGGAGCTTGGTCAGGAAGTATTACGTCCTCTATCAATGGAAGATGTGGTGAAAGGTATTCCTGCTATCCGTGAGAAAGTAGGTGATCGTGCATTATTACGTTCTATCCACTTCCAGGCTGATAACTCTCGTGTAGTATACCAGGTTGACGCATTAGAATCAGGTAACTTTGACAAATTCTTAGAGTTGGTTGTTGAGTCTGGATTCAGCTCATACATGTATAACCAGAATATTTTTGTTGGTGGTGAAACCAGGCACCAGAATGTTGCATTAGCATTGGCTCTATCTGAATTAGTATTGAAAGGCAAAGGTGCATGGCGCGTTCATGGTGGTGGATTTGCAGGTACCATTCAGGCTTTTGTGCCAAATGACTTATTGGATGACTATATCTCAACATTAGAGTCTGTATTCGGTAAAGGCAACTGTCACAAGTTATTTATCCGTTCTAAAGGTGCCGTTCAGGTTGAATTATAATATTAATAATGGCATGTGAGTAATTGGATGCCATTATCATTTTACTAACTACACCAATTTTTATTAAAATGGGAAATTCAAAAACAAACTATACGGTACCTTTTGCCATAATGTCCTTCCTTCTTTTCCTGCTTGGATTTGTAACGTGGATTAATAACATTCTGGTACCATTTATGAAAGTCCAGTTTTCTATCTCGGAAAGCCAGGCTCAATTGGTAAGTGCTGCCTTCTTTAGTGCATACATTATCTCCATCCCGGTTGGCGGAGTGGTTAAGAAAGTAGGGTATAAAATGAGTGTTATCATCGGTTCTGTTATTACCGGAATAGGTTGCGCCATTTTTGTGCCTGCACTAAGCATTGGCTATTCAATGGTGCTGGCTGGTTTATTTGTAACCGCTATTGGCGTTGTTGTATTGCAGGTTGCCGCCAATCCTTATGTTATTGCATTAGGCACGCCTGAAACATCAGCATCACGATTAACTCTTGCCATGGCAATTAACTCACTGGCTGCTGTATTAGCTCCGGTCATCGGAGGTTATATTTTATCATCAAGTAATGGTGATGTATCGGTTAATGAAGGCTTGGCAAAAACGATGTTTATCGCGCTGGCTGGTATTTCAATCGGTACTGCTGTCTTACTGGTATTTATGAACTTACCGGCTATTGAAGATGAGTCTGACGATGGCACAAAAAGTGAAGGCCGAAGTGCATGGAGTTATCCACACCTGATTCTTGGCTTTATCGCCATTGGCATGTACATGGGACTTGAGGTTGGTGTTGGTAACTACTTCTTAAACTATGTAGAATATAATGTGGAAGGTAAAACTATGGATTTTGCTTCCAAGATACTTGGGTTCTATCCATTGGGCTTCTTTATTGGTCGACTGGCAGGTGCCGGATTATTAAAGAAGTATGAGGCTTCAAAGGTATTACTTGTTAATTCAATTATTTGTGTGGCTTTACTGGCAACTTTCTTCCTGACTAAAGGTTCTGCTTTCTCTATATGGCCTTTAATAGCTCAGGGTTTATTCTTATCAATCATGTGGTCTGTTTTATTCGACCTTTCAATGAAAGATATTCCTGCTTCTGCTGCTAAACTGGGTTCAGGAATTATTTGTACAGGTGTTGTTTTTACAGGTATGTGGATGTTTATCATGGGTAAAGTGGTTGATTCAACAGCTACCGTTACCAACGGAGTTGCCGATCCGGCTACAGCCAATTACGGAATTGCCTATGCGTTCTTCTTCTTCTTTTATGCCTACATTATTTTCTTTGCTATAAAAGGATCTAAAATCAGAAGAAACGCCTAATCTTATAACCTTATAATTTACAGAAATGACAAAAGCATCTGATGTATTTACATTAAAAAACAGCAAAGGCGTTGAAGTAACGTTTATTGCACGCGGTGGTCAGATAACCGGTATAAAAGTTCCAAATAATAAGGGTGAAATTGCTGATGTTGTTATCGGTTACGAAACAACTGAAGAAGCCCTGGCAGGTGATGCATACTTTGGCGCTTTATGTGGCCGTTATGCTAACCGTATTGTTAAAGGTCAGTTTGAATTAAACGGAGAGACAATTCAGCTGGACACTAATAACGGCCCTAACCATTTACATGGTGGTAACGACGGTTTTAACATGCGCACATGGGAGGTGGAAAAAGTTGAGCTTCCACAATTTGCGCAAGCTTATAACCTTACTTTGATCAGCCCTGATGGTGATCAGAATTATCCTGGTGAGCTGACAACTATTGTTACCTATGGATTAACAGAAGACAATGAGTTGGTTATTGAATACGATGCTGTATCAACAAAAGACACCATCATTAACCTTACTTCTCATGCCTACTTTAACCTTGAAGGTGCAGGAACAGGTACTGTGGCAGACCACGAGTTGTTGTTAAATGCAGACAAATTCACGCCTATTGATGGTGAGATTGGTACTGTAACAGGTGAAATAAGCGAGGTAAAAGGAACCGGAATGGATTTCACTTCGGCCAGGAAAATTAGTGAGACGTTAACAGCCGATTGTCCACAAGTGAAGCTGGTTGATGGTATTGATCACAACTTTGTGATTAACGGGTATGATGGTTCATTAAAGCTGGCAGCACGTTTGGAGCACAAAGGAGCTGGTCGTGCCATGGAAGTATACACCGATCAACCTGGTGTTCAGATTTACACCGGCAGTCACTTTGATAGCTCAGAAAAAGGAAAACTGGGCGCTCCTATTGAGAAATGGGCTGGCCTTGCTTTAGAAACACAGATCTTCCCTGATTCACCTAACAAAGCGAACTTTCCGAATGCGACATTAAAAGCAGAAGAGCATTACAAGCATACATGCGTTTATAAGTTTATTTAAGGGCTTGTATAATAAAAGAAAGAAGCTGCGATCAATAAATTGATCGCAGCTTTTTTGTTTGATCACGTAATTATACACTGCTACCGCATGTGTAGGAACGCATGAGTCACGCGCAGCGGAGGAAAGCTATCAAATAGGAACGCGTGAGGACACGCGCACCAGCG
>JAKSBD010000370.1 GCA_022361295.1 Bacteroidales bacterium | reverse complement strand
GTGAACTGAATATGCTCTTGCTTCGGTTGTCCGAAAACCATGGCTCCCATGTAGGCGTTACCAATCGGCAAAGCTTCGGTCATCCAATCGGCTGCCGGTGTATCATACCATAGTTTTAGCTCCGTGGTTTTTTCCTGATGAGGCTGACAAGCTATTAATAGCATGAATAACGCGTAGTAAAATACTTTCTTCATATATAATGGATTATAACGTAAAGTTCAGGACCAAGCGTATAAAAATACAACTTAGTCCTAACTATTACATCTCAAACTAACGCTATGTTATTTTTTGTTGTTATAGAAAGATTGTAAAATGAAAAATGCTTTCTTTTTATCTCCTGTTTCTGAAATTAAACCTTTACGGTTATATCCATCCTGAATACCTCCTAATGGACGACGAGGCGATCTAAAATCGGTCAAAATCCATGGTGTTGCACCAGCCCATTGTGGAATTTTAGATAGCATTTTCACCTGCTCGCGATAAATCGCAGCCTGAAACTCTTCGGTCCACTGTGTTTGCTCATCGCCATGAAAACCAGCTAAAGCACCACCACCAAATTCAGAAACAATTACCGGCTTATCATACATGATTTTCCACTGGATTTTATCACAATCTTCCGGCTTTCCGGTATACCATCCGATATATTCATTAAAGCTTAGCAAATCAACATACTCTGCAAATGGATCGTCAACAATCATAATTTTCTTGTTCTTCTTGTCTTTACGTTTTTCCATAGCCATACTAATCAAACGTGTATCGTCATTCGAACGCGTAAAAGAGACTAAACGCTTTAAAAATGCATCACGTGCCTCACCCGGAGGTGTCTCATTCGCCATTGACCAGATAATCACGCTGGCACGGTTTTTATCACGTGTCATTACTTCTGCCAATTGATTTTCGGCATTTTTATAGGTTTCCTCATTATCCCAGGCAATAGTCCAGTATACAGGGTTTTCTTCCCATACCAACATACCCATTTCATCGGCTAAACGCACGATATTTTCGTTGTGTGGATAATGTGCCAAACGAACAAAATTACAACCTAGTTCTTTAGCCCAACCAAGCATTGTACGGGCATCATCCATGCTAAATGCACGGTCGCCACGAATCGGATTTTCTTCATGAATAGAAATACCTTTCAGGAATACCTGCTCGCCATTCAACAGAATCTTAGAACCGTCAACTGCAATGGTTCTGAAACCAATTTTATCACTTACTTTATCTTCTCCTGCTTGCAACACCACCGTATATAGTTTCGGTGTTTGCGGACTCCAGTAAGTCATCTTTTTAACTTTTAAAGAAGTAGTGACCTTACCTTGCGCGTCAACTTTTAAACTTTGTTTGATACGCAATTCCGGAATACTCAAGGCCACTACATCTCCTGTTGTCATACCTTCAGTTGCTATCTCAACAGCTATTTCTTTAGGATTATCCTTATTCAATTGAATCTTATAATCCGATATGTGCTTTTGTGGAACTTCGTAAACAAATACATCGCGTGTTAAACCACCGTAGTTAAACCAATCGGTATTAACTGTAGGTACCCCTTCGCGATGACGCATGTTATTAATCACCACTACCAATGAGTTATCGCCTTCGCGCAATACATCTGTTGCATCAAATTCAAACGGTGTGAAACCGCCCACATGCTGACCTAATTTTTTACCATTCAGGTAAACATGTGTGTGGTAATTAGCTCCTTCAAATCGAACAAAAACACGGTTGCCTTCTTCCTTTTTCTCATACGAAAACAAACGACGATACCACATTGAACCTTCGTACCAATAGTACTTATCGTTTTGCATATTCCATGAACCCGGTACCATCAGGCTCTCGGCAGTATCAAAGTCGTATTCCAGTCGATCTGTTTTATCTTTTACTTTGGCATCCATATAGAATGCTGAACGAGGTGAACGACTCATCTCATCAAAACGGTCTAAACGGTAACTGTAACTTCCGTTATCATAGGGATCAACAATCACTTTCCATTTGCCATTCAATGACATCTTTTCTCTCGACCAGGTATTCTGGTTCAAATCTGCCTGTGCTAATAATCCTGTTAGTACTGCTACCTGCAATACAATCGTTAATAAAATTCTCATCCTTTTAGATTTCTTCTGATTTATTATCTCTCTTGATCTACTCAACATACACCTTAGCTGGTTGCTGATCGCGCCAGATACCTAATGGTGTTTTCTTATTTTTTAATCGGTTTTCATAGTGATCCATTAAACGCTCAACATTGTGCGTTTCCTGCCCCCAGAAATCAAGAATCACGTCATTTACTTTAAATCCAAACTTCTCTAATGTACTTCCCTTTGGTACTTCAATAACAAAAACACCTGTTTCATCGTGCATTCCGGTAGCTGATATCTCGCCAATACCAACCAGATTCTTAATTTTACCGCCCAACCACTCATGAACGGAGTTATCGCGCGATGGCTCTGCTCCAGGTTGCAAACCAGCTGCATATTCAGGTAAATCTGGTGTTTCGGCTAAATCTTTTAAGAAGGGCGAAACAACACCAAAGTTGTCCATATCGAAATTCATAAAGCCTAAAGCGATGGCTGGAGAATTGTTCTGAACACGATAATCGCCTTCTGCCGGATTAATGAATAACGGATTGGCAATAATTGATTTTAAATCGCGATTATATTCGTTCATATTGGTGGGTTTTTCTCCAATATCAAAAACGTTAAAATCAATGAAAGTACCCCACTTGTCCTTCATAGCGATTGGAAAGTAGTACGATCCAAAAATATTACGCGACACTACATCGCCACTGTTTACCTGCCACACATGTGGATGCAATGAGTTGTTGACACAAATATTATTTTCAACTACACGATGATAACCTTCGCGTAATTTAATACCATTGTTTAAGCACAAGTTATTGTAAACATGATAATTGGTTGAACCATCATCCAGGTCAATATCCCAACCGTGATCACAACGCATACGGTTGTTTCGAATAATTGTCGTATGGATAGCATCTAATAACTCTAAACCAGGATGTTTAGCAACATTAGCATCAATCTGCTTACGGTTAGGTTGCCAAAAGCGATCACGGCCCCACGAATTAAAAGAACCATGATCGCTGGTTTCTAGCACAGTATTGAAAACATCGTTAAACTCAATGATATGACCGCCCCAGGTTCCGTCGCCAACGTTGATACCCGCACGTGAACAATTGTAAATACTATTGTGACTCACATGAATATCCATTGCCATGGCAATTTGAACAGCAGCTGTTTGCTTTTCCACTTCACCAATACCATGAATCAAGTTGTCATAAGCCTTACAATTAGCCGGGTATTGGTTTGTTTTTGGTCCAATCTCTAAATCCAGATCCTCGTATTTTGTATATTCTTTGTAATGAAAATTAGGACTGCGAACAGCATCGGCGCTACCAACAAAACAAATACCGCTGGCGCCAATATTTGCCATATGGCAAGAGCTTACCTCAATATTACGAGCATAATTACTCACAAACACAGCATTACCACCTATCTGGTAGAAGTTACACTGAGTCACCTGACAGTTTTCTGCACCATCCATTAAAACGGCACCACCGCGGTAAATGGCCCAGTCGCTTCGCAACAATTGCTCTTTACTCTGCATAAACGTACGAGCAGTATGTTGAAACGTCAGGTTCTTTAAAGTGATGTTTTTCACTGCTTGCTCCTCACTTCCAAGCATTGATATAATCTCTGTAATACCGTCTGTTTCATATTTCGCATCCAATTCCGATTGATCAGCCGGATAGAAGTAAATGTATTTTCCATCGAAATACCACTCATTTGGCGCATCTAACTCAGCCAGGGTATTTTCAATCATACGGAATTTCTTATGAAGACCATTTTCCGGACGGTTGTTTTGCCATCCACCTTCCAGGGTAGGATTACCTTTTTTATCAACTCCTGTGATCTGGTAATGAAATCCACCCCAGCGTGCCGCATGAATCACATGATAATAAGCCCCCTCAAGGCCTTTTAGTTTCTTCAAACGGCTTGGAGCGATTGCATCTTCAGCCCAACCTCCGTATGGTGAAATACTGGCATCGTAATTGGGGTAACGCGCTAATACTTTTTGTTGTCCATTAACAAAAAATTGCTCAAAACGTGTCACACTTTGTGTTACTTCGGCACGATAGATTCCTTTTTTATAAGGCTTCCAGTCCAATTTTAAAGTGGCACCTGCATCTAAAATAACTTTCTCATCACCATAAGCCTTAATAACTAATGGTAATTTATCGCTACCTGAATCAGAACTGCCCAACTTAACTGTTTTAGCAAAATTATAAACACCTTCGCGGAATATAATTTCCGTATTTCCTTTTACCCCACTTTGGCGATAGAGTTCGACCGCTTTTTGTAAACTGGCCACAGGTGCATCTTTGCTACCCCTGTTACTATCGATACCATCTGTTGAAATAAAGAATTGTTGTTGTGCCATTCCGCAAAAGCATAGCCACAACATCGAAAAAGTTATACCAATGAATTTCATAGTTCTGAACTTATAATTTAATTTCTATTTCTCTCTTCCTACAATTTAACTTATTACATTCTCGCCTAACTGGCCTTGCCAGGTACGAAACAATAAGGCTTGATACTCTCCCAATCTTTATGTTTTTGACGCCATAATAGCTCTGTTTTGATTTTACCGACAGGCATTGCCAAAAACTCACGTATTAGGAATACAGCCTCTATTTTATGCCACCCTTTTTCTAATGCAACTTGGCCACGGTAGACAATTCGTTTTGATTTTTGTGAATTATCCATCACTTCATAGTCATTAATACGTAGCCAATCCGGATGGCCTTCAAATTCGTACACTCCAGTTTTTGGGACCTTTAAGTAAGCATTCAATTTAATCATTCCATTCTCATTATTCTTTAAATACTTACGTGCATTTTCAGGTTCCTTCTCCTTAATACTGTTATCCCAGGAAAAATCGTCTAATGCGGCTTCTGATGTAAACGGTGTATTTGTCCACTGACAGCGTAAACCAGGGCCTCTAACATCTTTCGGAACAATTGCGGCCAATGGTTCCATCTTCCTTATATTAATATGACGTATATTGCTTTTTCTTCCATTAGGCAGCTGACTAAATACCTGAATTTGCTCACTGCTTGTAACTTTATATTTTCCATTGAACAATTCAGCCGTTCTTCCTTCTTTACGGATGTACAATTCTACATTAGGATCAGTGGTTTCGAAGTACAGCTTTTCACAGCCAACAATCACTTCATTATCCGAAACTCCTTCTGGCATAGCTACATGATAGTTGACCCCTTTGCTGTCCAATATTGGATAATGTAACAGTATGCGTTTCTGAAAATCTGACCAACTTTTTTGCTCTTTGCCTGTCCATGCAATTTCAGAAAGCGCCAACATACGTGGCATTAACATGTAATCCAATTCAGCTTCTGTAAATATATGTTCGGTCCAAAGGTTGCCTTGCACACCTAGTACCAAGTCTTCTTCAGCTGAGGATAATCCTTCAGGCATTGGTTCACAATCGTAAACATTTTTCAATGTACTGTAGCCTCCAAGTGCTAAGGGTTCTACTTCGAAACTTCCCTGGTATCCATCGAGCTTGCGGATCGCAATGCCGGC
>JAKSBD010000720.1 GCA_022361295.1 Bacteroidales bacterium | reverse complement strand
TTTTCTTCACTGTTTTCATTTTCATCATTGGTAGTGTCCGTGTTTGTTCCTTCATTGGGCGACCTCTTAACATTTATGGAGCTAACTACTTTATGGGTTGATTCATTACCCTATTCCATAATTACCAATTTATACCTTAATGGTTTTCAATTAACAGGGGTGTATGTTTCCATCATTTTTTTATTAGTGTATTTCGATTATCATTATATACGATACTTAAAACTGGCCATTGCTTCAATTACAATAGTGTTTATAAGTATGCATGTAAGAAATTATCATTTGCCCGATGAGGTTTTATATGTGGCCAATATTAAGGGTAAAAGTGTGGTTAACTACATTAACCCGAACCATAACATTATATACACAAACGAAGAGTTGACAGAAAAGGAAATAGATTTCGCATTCAGTGGCTTATGGGCTTATTATATGGCTAATAGTAATTATTCCATTTCTGTTATGAACGATAAACAGAATCAACGTCCTGTTGTTAAACTTATAGGAAATCAGAGTATTGCAATTGTACCCGAGCGTGCCATGTGGGATGATCAAATAGAGCAAGCTGATATTGATAAGTTGATTTTACTTGGTAAACCGCAGATGAAACCGGATCAGTTAGAAACGACCATACAGTTTAAACAACTGGTGATTCCAAATGGCTGGAAGTGGTATGATAAACGAAAGTGGTTTAAAGAGCATGCTGGCTGTACAGAAAAAGTTCATGATATATCAAAGGATGGTGTGCTTATAACAGTTAGTGGTAAACTGATGTGATTTAAATTCAAATTTATTTGGAGGATTGGGTGGATTATCTATTAATTTGCGTTGTTTTTGTCAGGCGGCAAAACAAACTAATGAATAAACAAACGTTATGAGAATATTTATAGCAGGTGCAGGAGAGGTAGGAACGCATTTGGCAAAAATGCTTTGTTCTGCTAATCATGATGTTATATTGATGGATGAGGATGAGGAGAAGTTGAAGCAAATAGATTCTCATTTTGATTTAATGACTATCGTTGGAAGTATTTCTTCCATTGAAGACCTGCGGGAAGCCAACGTTAAATCCTGCGACTTATTTATCGCCGTACCGCCTTACCAGGATATGAGTATTCTGTCATGTATTCTGGCTAAGCAATTAGGGGCGAAAACGACTGTAGCAAGGGTTAACAACTACGAGTACTTACTCGAAGAGAATAAAGAGTTTTTTGGTAAGCTTGGTATTGATGAGCTTATATATCCGGAACAGTTGGCAGCTAAAGAAGTATTTGCATCACTAAAACAGGTTGGTACCCGTCAGATGTACGAATTTACAGGAAGCAAATTGGTAATGTTTGCTTTGAAGGTTCGTGATAATGCGCGTATTGTCAACAAAACGCTGGCAGAGATATCTGCCATGTATGAAAATCAGGAATACAATATTGTAGCCATTAATCGCGATGGCGAAACAATTATACCGAGAGGCAAAGAAACGCTTCAGCACAATGATTTGGTTTATATCATTACCACTAAGTCGGCTGTAAAACAGGTGATGGAAGACGCCGGCAAGAAGCAGTTTGAAATCAAAAATGTAATGATTCTCGGAGGTAGCCGTATTGGTAAAAAGGTTGCCCAGAAACTTGAAGGAAATTACAGTATTAAACTAATTGAGATTGATAAGGAAAAAGCGGCTCGTTTAGCTGATGTGCTGGCTGATACGCTGGTAATAAACGGCGATGGGCGTAATCTTGAGCTTTTGAAGGATGAAGGTATCAAAAAGATGGATGCTTTTGTGGCCGTTACAGGTAACTCAGAAGTAAATATTCTGGCCTGTCAGTTGGCCAAGAAGATGGGTGTTAGAAAAACGGTTGCTGAGGTTGAGAATATTGATTACATCGATTTAGCTGAGAATATTGGAATTGGTACGCTTGTTAATAAAAAGCTTATTGCTGCCAGTCACATCTATCGCTACACATTAAGGGCGCAGGTTTCACATGTTAAGTGCCTGACAGCTACCGATGCCGAAGTGTTAGAATTAAATGCGCAGCCAGGCTCTAAAATTACTAAAGGTCCTTTGCGTAAATTAAGTTTACCTAAAGATGTTAACATTGGCGGTGTTATTCGTGGAGAAATAGCGATTATTGCCAGTGGTGACACTGTTATTGAACCACATGATAAGGTTGTGCTTTTTGCCATGCCTTCCAGCTTTGTAAAAATTGAAAAGATGTTTAGTTAATTGCCCTTAATGCCATGAATAAAGATATTCTGTTTTACCTGATGATGGGAGTTGGAGCCCTCATTTTTGCAGCATCACTAACAAACTGGGACTGGTTTTTTAAACAGCGCCGTGCTCAAATAATGGTGAAGGCAATGGGACGCAATGGTGCCCGTATATTTTATGCATTGCTGGGTATCTTCTTCGCAGTGTTTGGGTGGATGGTTTTAAGTGGGCGGATCGCCATTGATTCACTATTTTAATCTTTTTTGAAAAAGTTTGTAACCATTCTTTTCTATCTTGTATCTCACCAGAGAAACAAATAAAAAGATAGAATTATGAATGATTTTGCACTTGCAATTATTTGGTTGGCCTTATTTGCTGCCATATTTTTCTCCTGGTATTTCTACCTTCAGGCACGAACAAAAGAGCGTACTTTATTAATCGAAAAAGGGGCCGATGCCAGTAACTTTTATGCTAAGAAGCCAGAGCGCAGAGGTTTCCGGTTTCCATGGTTGAAGTTTGGTTTGTTACTAGGAGGATTGAGCCTTGGTTTAGGAGGAAGCATGGCCGCTATATTGGTTGCATTTGATGGACGCATTGATGATGATTTTGTAGGGCTTATTTTTGCATCCACCATTTTCTTTGCAGCTCTGGGGATGATCATTGCTCATTATGCCGACAAAAAGAAAGACCAGTAGTGGAGGATATTTACATCAAAAAAGTAATAGAAGGCGATGAGCAGGGTTACCGTTATTTTATAAGGCGGTACCAGGACATGGCCTTCTCCATTGCTGTATCTGTTGTAAAAGATGAGTTTTTAGCTGAAGAGGTGGTACAAGAAGCTTTTATGAAGGCTTTTGAGAAAATTAACTCCTTTAAAAGACAATCGAAATTCAGTACCTGGTTGTATCGCATCATTGTCAATATTGCCTTCAGAAAGCTCGATAAAGAAAAGAAATGGAGGAATGAACCTTTAGTAGCTGTTACTGACACCATAGATGAAAGTAGTTTTGATGCCTTTGAAAATGATGAACGAAAGTACTATATCAATGAGGCTTTGAAACGGATGTCGGCCAGTGAAAGCCTTGCATTGCGACTGTTCTACCTCGAAGAGTTATCTCTAAAAGAGGTAAAAGATGTTACCGGATGGTCGGCCAGTAAAGTTAAAGTGGTGATTCACCGGGCACGCAAAAGCTTTTATTCGCAGCTAAATGCTTTGTTAAAGGACGAAACACGTTTAATAATCTGATTAGCCTTAAATATTTATGGATGAACTGAATGATAAAAAACTAAAGGCTTTACTGAGAGACAGTAAATTAGAGATGCCATTCTCTGATTTTGAAGATAAGATGATGATGCGCGTTAAAAACGAGCTCAACGGGAAGCATTCTATTCTAAAAAACCTTCGACTATCATGGTTGTTTTTCATGTTGGGTTCAGTATTTGGACTGGTGGCAAGCCTTGTCTTACCAATGTTTCAATTTGAACTGGCAGGAGTTGATATCAGAAGCCTGAGATATCCGATAATGGCATTAGTTCTTTTTGTTATTATCTGGCAATTGGAAGAGATGATCAAACTAACGATGCGTCAGAAAAAGTCGAATAAGCCAGGTTAATTCTTATAGGGGTGAGTGAAATAGAAGTTTGCACCCTCACCCGGATGACTCTCAACACTGATTTTACCACCCAAAAGCTCAACCAGGTTTTTAGCTATTGACAAACCTAGTCCAGTTCCCCCCAGGTTAGCTCCAAAGCGCTCTTCTTCCCTGAAGAAGCGTTCAAATATTTGCGCTACCCGTTCTTTTTTAATACCAACACCAGTGTCTTTCACATAGAATGTAAGCTCATCAGACTCCTTAGATGGGTAAACACCAAATTCAATTGTACCACACTCAGTAAACTTTGACGCATTTTCCAGCAGGTTGGTAAGTACTTGTCTTAAACGTGTAATATCACTTTTAACAATTAGCTTTGAATTGTTGAGCGTTGGATGAATGCTATATTGACACGTAATATGCTCTTTCCCCAATCTTTTCAGGCGAAGCTTAAAGATATCCAGTAAACGGTCAAATAACAGTTTAATATCAATGTCACTTTTGGCTAATTTAAGCTGCGAAGCTTCGATTTTTGATATATCAATAATGTCTGAAATTATTCGAAGCAGTTGTTGTGAGTTTTCTTCAATAATATCAAGGTATCGCTCACGATCTTTATTGTCTATTTCGTTATCCTTAAGTAAGTCGGTAAATCCAACGATACCATTCATTGGTGTTCTGATTTCGTGACTCATATTGGACAAGAAAGCAGTTTTCAAACGATCACTTTCTTCAGCTTTAAGTTTGGATTTTCTCAGTTCTTCATTAATTCCTTTTAATGCTTCGTTTTGCTGGCGTAAGAGTACTTCTTTGTACTTTAGTTCTTCGGTTGTTTGCCTTAAGTCTGTAATGTTTATCAGTGAAACAATCACTTTACTCCATGTTTTTTCATAGCCAAACGGAATTTTAACCGTAATGGATACATAGATTTTATTGCCTTTAAAGGTAATGTGCTCTGATTCTGTTTCATAGATGGTTTTGCCATTGCAAAATGTGATAATTTCCTGTGCAAAATCCTCTAGTGTCTTTTCATTAAATACATCAGCAACATTGTTAATTATTGATGTTTTGTCTTTGGCCTCCAGGTATTGTACGGTTGCTTTATTAATGTTATTGATTTTAATAGTCCTGGCACACCTCTCAATAAACTCAGGATTATTCCGTATATAGCTTTCTATATCTTCAACACCGCTGGCTTTTAGTCTGTCAACCATTTGTTTGGTCGCACTGAAGTCTTCTTCCCAAAGTGAGATAGGAGAATCTTCAAAAAGCAGTTTGTAGCGCTCTTCACTAAGTGTAAGGTTAGAATGTGCTAACTGCCTTTTATGAATTTCATTCTTCAGGTTGGCATTAAGCTTTGAAAGTTGTTCTGTTCTGTGTAATACAGCTCTTTTGAGTCGCCTGTTAAATAAAAAGAAAACCAATAAGCTGAATAGGGAGAGAATAACAATGCCAAGTAGAATAAACAGCAACGTTTTTATTCGTCTGTTATTAAACATCTGATAATCCTCAAATAAAAAACCTTCAATGGAATACAAAGGTTGCAACTGTCCCATTTCAACAAACGAATCAGCAATGTATACCCATCTTTCAGGATTCATATGTCCCGGCTCAATTAGTTTAGGCATGACAAGGTCTTCCATTGCGGTAGCTTCGTAAAGAAGCAAGTCCCTCGAAATATTTGGCTTGTATTTGTCAATAATCAGGTCAATCAGTTCTTCTTTGTTATCCATGGCGTAGACCCAGCCCTGCATAGAAGCCTTTTTAAACCTTTCACAGAGCTCTTTATTATCTTCAACCATTTGTTGCGATGTAAATAGTATATCGCCGTACAAATCAATGCCATAGGAGCGAGGTTTAAAAATAAGGGGTTCAATACCTGCCTGTTCAAGCTGAAAGGGAGCATCGGTGATGTAGGTTGAGATAACATCAGTACTATCATTTATTAACTCGTGAACAAAGCCCATAGTACTGCCATAGGATTGTTTTTCTTCTGAGATATTGAATTTGTTAAGCAATGCCTTAGGAGAAATCAGTCCTTGCTTGCCAACAGAAATACGCTTGTCTTTTATATCCTCAATAAAGCGTATACCAATATCTTTACGTGTAAGCAGTATCTCCGGCGAATGCTGAAAGATAGCTGCTAAAGCAACAACAGGCTGATTATTGTTGCGGGCTATTATCAGCTTTGATGATTCTAAACCAAAATCGGCATTGCCACTTAATACTTCATCAACAAAATTTTGAGATGTCTCACCTTCTTTAAGTACGACCTCTATACCTGCTTCTCTATAATAACCATTTTCAATGGCGGCATAAAAGCCTGCAAACTGAAACTGATGCTTCCATTTTAATTGCAATACAACTGTATCCGGTGTTTGTTGAGCCAGCGATACGTTACAATACAATAATAATTGTATAACTATAAGGAGCTTAAAAGCAGGTTTCATTAATCAGGATGTATTTCATTTTTTTATGCCGATTGAATATACAATCTTTTTTTGAGCCTATAAAATGAGATACTATATGTCCTGTAATGTCCTGCTGATTAGTTAACCATAATTTCATCAATAAAGAGCCATGCCGGGCTGCCTTTTCCATTATGCCAATCAGGACATTGACCCGTATTTTTGATTTTAACTTTCAGGTAGCGCGCGTGTATGTCTTCCTGTTCAATACGAAGCGTATGTTTTAACAATCCCTTGCGTAATACGTCCGCATCAATAGTCTTTCTTATTGAACTGGTGTATGTATTACCATTATCAGACCAGCTAACCTCAATATATTGAGGCAAGAATATCCATGCTTCCGGATTGTTCAAAGCACTCACAGCTACATTATTAAAAACCTTGTTTGCGCCAAAGTCGATAATTACCTCAGCATCATCGCCTTCAAATCCAAGCCATTGACCATCATTGTAAAAACGTGTGCCGGCTTTGCCATCAACAAGGGTTACTGCGCCATTAGCCTTATACTTATTGTGTGGAGGCGTCAATAGTTCAATATGTTGGCCTATGGCTTTGTGCTTAATAACTTCTCTTTTCTTTGGGATATCATCTTTACTGGCATATTCCCAACTCAGGTATTCCTTAATTAATGCATCTGTTTTATCAGGAAACTGCCTGGCCAGATTGGTCATTTCCGACTTGTCTTTTTTGATGTTAACAAGGAATAAAAGGTCTTCATCAGGATCAGGTTTGCCTTTCCCGCTATTGTCTTGCGGATAACCAAGAAGTTTCCAGTCGCCCTGGCGTATGGCCCAGCTGCCGCCACTCTTCCAGATAAATTGCTTATGCTGGCTTTGCTCATTATCCTCTATTACACCTTGTAAGCTCTTTCCTTCTAATTCAGCAGGTAATGATTTAACATCACAATAATCGGCAATGGTTGGCAACCAGTCTATATTTAGTGCCATTTGGTTGCGTTGCTCATTAGCCTTTATTTTATCAGGGTAGCTTATGATGGCCGGTACCCTTATGCCACCTTCAAATAAAGAGAATTTGGAACCGCGATAAGGACCAGCACTGCCACCGCCTCCAAAAGTGCGTGTTTCGTTACTGTGTCCGTGATCTGATTGAAGAATGACAATGGTATTATTGCGCAGGCCTTCCTTCTCAAGTGTGCTTATTAACTGTCCTATATATTCGTCAATCGTTGAAACAAAAGCCGCGTAATCACGACGAGGCATATCTAAATGTTCATAATAATCACGCCATTTACCTTTCGGTTGAAGCGGGTAGTGAGGCATATTAATGGCATAATACATAAAAAACGGCTGGTCTTTATGTGCTTTAATATACTCATCGGCCTTATCTGCCATGAGGTCGCCAAAGTAGGCTCCATCGTGCCATACTTCTTTTCCATTTTCCCATAAGTCGTGACGATTAGGACCGTTCCAGTAGAAGAAATGAGAGTAATTATCAATGCATCCGCCCATATGACCAAAAGAGTAATCAAAGCCTTGTCCCAAAGGCATGGTTTCAGGTGTATAACCTATGTGCCATTTGCCAATGTGAGCTGTTTGATAGCCTTCTGATTTTAGTATTTCGGCAATTGTAACCTTTTCTGTTGGCATGCCCGCATGACCTTCTTTGGATGAGGCATTGCCAGGTAACCCTGCTTTGTGTGGATTTTGCCCCGTTAACATTGACGCCCTTGAGGGAGAGCAGACAGGTGCAGCAACATAAAACTGATTAAACTGGACGCCTGACGCAGCCAGGGCATCCATATGAGGTGTATATAAATCATCTGCTCCGTAACAATTCATATCAATGCTTCCCTGATCATCGGTAAGGATAATGATAACATTAGGGGCTTGGTTTTGAGCCAAAGTAAAAAGGGATAAAAAACAGATATAACTTAATGTAATCAGCTGGCGTTTAGTCATGATGTTGTGCTTATTTTTATAACAAAAATACACCGAAAGACATTGTCTAAACGATAGGAGGGGTTCAGATAGATGGAAAGATGTTCATGAGTTTAAAGTTGAGGAGTTGATGAACTGTCGAACTGGTGAGTAGAATTTACAAGTTTCAGATCTGTTTAAAAAAATGCATGTTCGGCTGCAAGATGTAAATCAATGCTCCACTGGGGGAGCTGGCCGAAGGTCTGAGGGGGATTGCTCTGTTCATCTTCCCAAGACGCCCCCTCTCACATCCCAACATCCTTACTCAACGTAAATCAACTTATCGCCTTGCTCAACCAACTCGCCGAAGCAAACCGGTTCAACGTTATTTTGCCTTAGTAAAGTTTCCACTTCGGTAATGGCGTCATCTTCAACAGCTAATAATAAACCTCCGCTTGTCTGCGGGTCACAAAGAATATTTTTATACTCATCGTTTGACAGGTGAACCTGTGAGCCATAGCTTAACCAGTTGCGGGTAGTGCCACCCGGCATACATTTTTGCTCAATGTACTCATGCAGCATATCCAGTTTAGGCACTTTACTATAATCAATTTTGGCCGACAGCTGACTGCCTTCACACATTTCACTTAAATGACCAATTAAGCTAAATCCTGTTACATCGGTCATGGCTTTCACTCCTTTAACAGGTGCTATTTTCTGGCCTAATAGATTGAGCTGACTCATTAAATCGGGGGCAATATGTGCGTGCTCATCTTTAAGTAATCCCTTCTTTTGAGCTGTAGATAAGATGCCAACACCCAATGGCTTCGTCAGGTATAGCTTACAGCCTTTAGTGGCGGTATCGTTACGCTTTAGTTTATTTAAGTCGACACGACCGGTAACAGCTAAACCAAAAATAGGCTCAGGACTGTCAATACTATGTCCGCCAGCCAGGACAATGCCGGCTTCTTTACAGGCCTGTCGGCCACCATCCATAACTTTCGAGGCTTCTTCGGCCGGTATCTTATCAACCGGCCATCCCAGAATGGCAATGGCTAAGAGAGGCTGACCTCCCATGGCGTAAATATCAGAGATAGCATTAGTTGCAGCAATTTTACCAAAAGTAAACGCATCATCAACAATAGGCATAAAAAAGTCAGTTGTACTAATGATGGCTGTTCCGTCGCCCATATCATAGACAGCAGCATCGTCGCGACTACTATTGCCTACGATAAGCTTGTCATCGTGAATAGGGGTAATGTTGCTTTTTAGTATGTCGGTTAGCACAGAAGGAGCAATTTTACAGCCGCAGCCTGCTCCATGACTATATTTTGTAAGTTTAATATCAGACATGTTGTTTGGTATATTCGATTAAGGTTTCAGCATTTTTAGCAGCGTTGGTGCCAGGCATATTGATAAAATGAATATCATCTGTATTACGCTTGTCAATGCCTCGTTTATAGTATTTATCGTAGTAACCAAGTGTTAACAGGGCTACTTCGTAAAAATTATCCTGTTCAAGTAACAGGTGAGCTTTTTTAGTAACATCATTACCCAGGCGTTTTGATATGCGGTTGATGCCATTGGCCAGACGGGCTTTATCACCCAATGCATATTCTTCAACCAAAAGCCTGGCACGCTCTTCCTTGCTTATTTCAATGAAAAAGAGTTTCGATTCACGCATCTTTTGAAACAGGT
Organism: Bacteroidales bacterium; assembly: GCA_022361295.1. GTDB lineage: Bacteria > Bacteroidota > Bacteroidia > Bacteroidales > Marinilabiliaceae > Carboxylicivirga. The sequence goes on along the minus strand of JAKSBD010000720.1, from coordinate 768 downwards.
ACATCGGGATATTTACATCGCCAATGTTGGGGCTTTCATCCTCTACCCAAATAGGTTGAGTATAGTCGAACTGACGCCATCGCCAGTAAAGGTTATTTTCAAATTGCTCTGTAGTGGGCTGCTTATCCATGCCAATGTTGCCAAAGGCCGAACCTTTATGCGATGCCAGTCCTTCCAGATCAAGCACCTGGTGGCCTTTCGCTTCTATTTGATGCAGAATATGCGTTTTACCACTACCGGTGTATCCGCCCAGTAGATTGATGGTTCCCACATTGAAGTTGTTAAGGGCTACACGACGGTAGGCCTTATACCCTTTATCGATGACATAAACCTCGTTAAAACCATTGTCTTTCAGGTGTTGAGCAAAAGCATGACTGCGCATGCCTCCGCGCCAGCAATGAATAATGATATTCTTTTGGGGAGCGGCTTTCAGAGATTCATCAATAAACCATTGCAGCTTTGGTGTTACATACTTGTAGCCCAGCTGAACAGCCGCTTCCTGCGATTCTTGTTTATACACTGTTCCTACATGCGCTCGTTCATCGTTGGTAAACAGAGGAATGTTAACGGCATTAGGAATATGCCCTTTTTCGTATTCACCCGGGGAGCGAACGTCAATTAAAGGAAGGTGCGTATATGATTGTAAATAGTTTGTTATGCTTATATCTTGTGGCATGCCGCAAAGGTAATTATTTAGTTGGAAGCGTTTGAATGGTGAGTGATGATTAGTGATTAATGGTTAATGATTAGTGGTTGCGAAAATATACC